>JARGFK010000148.1 GCA_029211065.1 Desulfobacterales bacterium | reverse complement strand
ACCAATAAATCAACTATTTTGTTAATAATATTATATGTTTAAGATTTATTTTACGCGCTTAAGTTAATGGCATTGACCAACTACTTAGAAATTTTTGGCAGTATAAAATCGAGTACAATCCTTACGCAATCTTCCAAAGTATTCTCGTTCGTTTTCAGCACCAAATCCGCATTCTCGGGCTCCTCATAAGGTGAGGAGATGCCCGTATAGTTCTTGATCAGCCCTTGACGGGCCTTTTTATACAGCCCTTTTACATCCCTCTCTTCGCAGACTTCCACCGGACATCTTACATATATTTCATAGAAATCAGTCTCGCCAATTAAACTCCGGATGCGCCGGCGGTTTTTTCTGGTTGGGGAAATAAAGGCTGTCAAACATACGATGCCGGCATCAAGGAAGAGCTTTACCATTTCTCCGATGCGTCGGAGGTTCTCTGAACGATCTTCAGGCGAGAAATTCAGGTCCCCGCACAGGCCACGACGCACGTTATCACCGTCGAAGACATAAGTCAAATATCCAGCTTTGTATAGCCTCTCCTCTACAGCGTGGGCAATGGTTGACTTGCCTGACCCGGAAAGGCCGGTAAACCAGAACACAGCACTCTTTTGCCGGGCCAGTCTTTCCCTGAGCGAACGGTTTACGTTGCCGTTATGGCAGACGGTATTTTTACTATTCATATTTTTTATTTTTTTTGAAACGCTTATAATGGGGACATTCTCAACTTTTAAACTTTCTTTCGTGTGATGTTTCGAATAATGGGGGACATAAGTGTATAAGTTTCTGTTTACCAGATAGTAGCAACTTTTATGGATTGTCTTAATTTCTTATCAACAGTAACCAGTTTGGCATTTTCGATGATTGAAGTTGCAGCGATGATTCTATCAGCGGGATCCTTGTTATTGTCCGAAAACAAATCCGTGGAAAGTTCCGCTATTTCCGGCGTAATTCCCCGAAAAACGTATTTGTTGGATTCTAATATCAGTTTTATGAATTTCAGATATTCGATATCTATACGGAGTCTTCCTTTGTGCATCAGCATTGCTATTTCCCACAGCGAGATTTCACAAAATATTATTCCATCCGAATTGTTGGCTGCTGAAATGGCTTCTTCTGCTTTTTCGGAGAGCATCTCTGGCTTCAAAGCATTCCAAATAATTATGTGGGTATCTACAACAATCATTTCATAGCCTTCCACTCTTCATCAATTGGGGATAGGATATCACCAATAGTGGCATTCTTGCCCAGCTTCCGCAAAAATTCTCTTGACTTCTCCATTTTATCTTCCACAGGGACAAGTCTCGCCATTTCATGACCGCGTGAAGTAATTGTAATAATCTGCCCTTTCTGAACTTTTTTCAGAAATATTGACAGATTTTCTCTCAGCGTACTGATACCTATTTTTTCCATATTTTTGTCACCCCCTTTTTGTACAAGTTAATTGTACAACTCCATCCAGGGGAAATCAATGTTTTTTATAGGCGTAATGGGTAAATAAATAATATAAGGAAAATGGGGACATTCTCAAGATTTTAACTTTCTTTCGTGTCGATAATTTGGAAATTTGAGAGCCATACTCTCAAAGGATCAGTAAAATTCGACCACCATGTTCGAGTACCCGAAGAGTTTTGTCAAAAAACCGTTGCTGATAAAGAATCTGTCGGGACACGGGTTATATTACCTTAAATTTTTTAAAGGCAAAAAAGGTCATTTTTAATAAGAGCCAGCCATGGCGAAATCGACTGATTTGCGTTTCCCCATAGGCACGAGCATGATATCGGATGGGAACTTCAAGAATTTTCAGGTTCATTTTCGATGCGCCGAACAGGAGGTCGAAATCGCCGAATGGATCGAATTCGCCGAAAAAAGAACGGTTTTCCATAATATGAAAGTAATTTTCACGGGACAGCACCTTGGTGCCGCAGAGGGTGTCTTTGATGCGTTGATTTAGCAGCCAGGTAAATGCCATACTGAAAAACTTGTTCCCCAGCATATTCAGCAGGCGCATGGCCTGTTGTTCAAGGGGATATACCAGCCGACAGCCATTGATCAGCTCACCCTTTTGGGAAGCAACCGCATCGTAGAATTTGGGCAGATCTTCCGGCGCCACCGTCAGGTCGGCATCGAGGATCATTAGAATGTCGCCGCTCGCCTTTGTGAAGCCTTTACGGACGGCATCGCCCTTGCCGGTTTTATCTTGGACGAAAAACTTGATGTCTTTATCCGGATGGGCGGCAATGACACGTCTGATTTCTTCGGGAGTGCCGTCTTCGGAATGGCCGTCCACGAATATGATTTCGGTGTGCTTTCCCATATGGGGGATTCGATTGACGGCCGCTTCGATATTGCCCCGCTCGTTCCGGCAGGGAATTATCACGCTGACCGACAGGACGTCTTCAACCGTTATTCTTCCGGTGGGTCTTGCCACCAGATAGTTGCACAAACACAGCTTGTTGATAAAGGGAAAGGTCTCAAGGTAGTCGCTTATGCCGGACAGGACGGGAATTTTTATGGGAAGCATCAGGCGCTGGACCCGTTTAACGGTTTCAAAGCCGGACAGATCCAGCAGGTTTTCGATGTCGTCCGCCGAAAGTCAGTTCTGTTCCGGCTGGGGCGTTTTCCGGCCCAGCATTTCGGCCAGTTTGAGGACGGGTTCCCACATGAAATTGTAATAACCGATGATAACGCGGGTGGATGCGTCGCAAAAGGGATGCAATCCCTGCAGGGTGGCCTGGATGTCTTCGAGCAGCCCCAGGGTGTCGGAGATGATGATAAAGTCAAACCGTTCAGCGATATCCCAGGCCCGGGCGTTTTCTCCATCGGCATGAATGAAATGCAGATGCGGAAAAGCATCGGCGGCCTGTTGAATCATTGCGGAGCTGATGTCGATGCCGACTCCGTAGGCGGGTTCCACGGCATTCAGGAGTTCACCCGTACCGCAGCCCAAATCGAGTACCTTTTTCCCGGGCGGGATGAGAAAACGCAGGTATTTTTCCTGCGACGCGTGGTAATAGCGGTTTTTTTGTTTCCAGGTCCTTCGGGATGGTGCAATGGCATCGAAATGTTTCTGGACGCCCGCTTTGAATAACGACAAGCGCATCTATTTATGCCATACTGTCCGGTTGATATAATCCGTATAACTCATGATGATTCGCAGCACTTTTAGAGAAACATTGTCGACATTGTAATCGGACACCAATTTGAATCGACGTTTATTTTTGTCGTGCTGCGCCGTGACGATATTGATGGCGTCAATGACCTGCGCAGCCTTGAGGCCGCACATGATGAGCGTGCCTTCATCCATGCCCTCGGGACGCTCGTGGGCCTGACGAATAGTTACGGCGGGAAAGTTCAATATCGATGATTCTTCGGTAATGGTGCCGCTGTCGGAAATCACACATTTAGCGTTGATCTGAAGTTTAACATATTCAAAGAAACCCAATGGCTTTAAAAATTGAATATGATTATCTATTTCGGAACTCCCCAGCTTTTCTATTCTTTTTTGCGTTCGGGGATGCGTCGATACGATAATCGGTATTTGATAAGTGTTTTCGATCGCATTTAAAGAATGAATCAGGTCGAGAAAATTTTTTCCGTTATCGATATTTTCTTCACGATGAGCGCTTACAATAAAATAATTTCGGGTTTTCAGTTGTAATGTTTCAAGGATCTTTGAATCTTCGATCTGGGGCAGATAGTAGTCCAGCACTTCTTTCATGGGCGAACCGGTTTTAATAATTGTTTCCGGTCGAATACCTTCGGCCAGCAGATAACGTCTGGCATGTTCGGTATAGACCAGATTGATGTCACTTACATGATCGACGATTTTGCGATTGATTTCTTCCGGAACCCTTTGGTCGAAACACCTGTTGCCTGCTTCCATATGAAAAATTGGAATTTTATATCGCTTGGCGGCTATCACGGAAAGACAGCTGTTGGTATCACCTAATAATAAAAACGCATCCGGCTGCACTTTAACTATCACCTCTTCAGATTTTGCGATTACATTGCCAATGGTCTGTGCAGCTGTTTTGCCGGCCGCATCAAGGAAATAGTCGGGTTTTCTGATGTCCAGCTGTTTGAAAAATATCTCATTAAGTTCAAAGTCATAATTTTGGCCGGTATGAACCAAGATGTGTTCCGTATGCCGGTCAAGCGCATGGATCACCTTGCTAAGTTTGATCACTTCGGGCCGCGTTCCGACCATGGTCATGACTTTGATGGGCATATTAAAATCCTCTTGTGTTGTCTTCCAATTATATCAAACGCACTACAGTCGATCGGACTAAATATTAAAATTTCAGTCGCCTGGAAGCAAACCGTTGTTTTTCAATAAAATGGCAGTTTCTTCAATATCGATAACGTTGTCAGCCGAGCTATATTCTTTTTTCATCGAAATGGGTTCCTGCTCTTCTGGGTCCCGCAATTCCGGCAGCATGGGTAAAATAGCATAGTAGTCCCTGCGCTGGACAGTGTGATGGATTTCCTCTTCCGAAATCAGAATTTCGTGCATTTTTTCACCGGGACGGATTCCGGTTACCTGAATGTCGATCTTGCGTTTTCCAACCAGGGCTTTAGCGATGTTCATGACGGTGGCCGAGGGGGCTTTCGGTATATAAGTTTCCCCCGGGCGTGCCTCTCGCAGGGCTGCAAATACGGTATCCACCGCTTGGTCCAGACTTTGGAGAAAACGGGTCATTTCAGGAACGGTCACCGTTACCGGTCCGCCCTTTTTGATCTGGTCGTGAAATAGAGGAATCACCGATCCCCGTGATGCCAGCACGTTGCCGTACCGCACACAAACAAAGCGCGTATTCGGATTCAGGATATTTGCCGACGTAAAAATCCGTTCTTGGATCGATTTGGTCATCCCCATGACATTCACCGGTTTACATGCCTTGTCGGTACTGATGGAAACTAGGGTTTCTATGGGATAATCGTTTTCATGGATCGCCCGTACAATATTGGCGGGCCCCATACAATTTGTTAAAACCGCCTGTTCCGGAAAATATTCACAGGCCGGTACCTGTTTCATGGCGGCGGCATTGACGACAATATTAACATCCTTGATCGCAGCACATACATCGGCAAAATTCCGGACATCACCGATGCGAAATTCCAGCACATTCATAAAATTGCGGTAGATAACCTCATCCGTGGCTGCATGGAGATACAGATAATCCATTCTCATCTGGTGCTGCTTGGTCTCGTCTCTCGAAAAGACAATCACTTTTTTCGGAGTCCCCAGTTCCCCCTTCAGGGCACGATGAACAAATGTTCTTCCCATTGAACCGGTACCGCCGGTTACTAAAATTTTTTTACCTTCAAATAACATGTTGACTCCTCTATAGGTTAAGGATCAGTTCGTCGATCATCGCCTCCCATGTTGGCGAAACATAGGAAAATTCCCGCCGGAACCGGGTCGAATCGAGGCTGCGATTACATTCGTAAGTGTCATCGGCATCAATTTCAAGCTTGAAATTAAATTTGTCTCTCAGCAAAACCAGCAGATCGTATTTGTTGATCGGATAACTGGAAACATGATATAAGCCGGTTGCTGCGGGAAAGTTTAGCAGTAGATTTTCGATGATGCGGCTCATTTCAAGGGTGGTGAATCCGGAAAAAATAGCTTTTTTGTACCCGTTTATCTTGCTTTTTTGCGAAAGAAACCACTCAAGTAGATTCTTTTTTTCCGTTAATTCCCGACCGATGATCGACGATCGCAATGTCAGGGTATTTTCCTGCTGCAGTTCCCCCAACAACTTTGTTCGGCCGTATAGATCGTTCGGGTCGGGGAGATCTTCTTCACGGTAATTCCCCTTTGTGCCCGAGAAGACACAATCCGTGCTCATATGGATCAGACGAATACCGAGCCGTTCGCAGATAATGGCCAACTTATGCGGAAAAAGGGCATTGATTTCAATGCTGGGAATGGGCTTCTTTGCGATTTCTCTCTGCTTGACGATGCCGATCGCATTTACCACGGCATCCGGGCGAAAATCGGTAAGTACACCCTTGACTGTATCGTTCGACCGAATGTCGATTCCGGCATAAGCGTTCTCTATGCTGAAAATTTTATATTTATTATAATATTCAATGGGTTGTCTAAGTGTCACACGAACGTTATGGTTTGGTGAAAGGTATTTGAATAGTTGATGCCCCAACATACCGTTTCCTCCCAATATCAGTATCTTCATTTTGCTGCGCCTTCTGTGATCCAGATATTTAATTTATCCAGCAAGACATCTCGATTAAAATGCCCACAAAAATATTTTTCCCCGCGCTTGCCCATTTTCGTCAATTCTGTTTTCGGCAGTTGATACATCGTCAAGACTTTTTTTGCCAGCGCACGTGCATCCCCGGCCGGAACAGCCATTCCGCCGCCTGATTCCTCTATGATCCGGGCGCCTTCGCCATCGATGGCTGCCAGAATCGGTTTGGCGCATGCCAGGTAGGACTGGACTTTTGACGGAATCGTCAGTGAAAAAATTTTTTCCTTTTTAAGGGTAACCAACAGCACATCAGCCAGCGAAAAGAACCGCGGCATGGTCGTTACCGGATGCCGGCCCAACAGATGTACGGTCACCTCCAGCCCCCGGCTCTTTATTTCGTCCTCGACCCAGGCGCGCATGCTGCCGTCGCCGAGAATTATCCAATGAATATCTTTATGTTTTTTCAGACGTTCGGCTGCTGTTAAGATCGTCGGAAAGTCCTGGGCCTTGCCGATGTTACCGGCGAACATGATGCGAAAGCCATCCGGCATGGTCGACCGCTCGGGCGCATCACTTTCTATTTCCATAGGGGCATATAAGGCCTCCGCACTGTTCGGGAAATAGCGTATCCGGTCTGCCGGCACCCCCAATCGCTTCAGGCAGGGTTCAAAGGCTTCGGACTGAATCAGAAGTCTGTCACATCCTCGATAAATAATTTTAACCAGATATTCAACCGTTTTTAGAATCGTTTTGGATTTAACCATGCCGGTGGCGGACAGCGTTTCCGGCCAGACGTCCTGGACCCACAAAAAAATCGGGATACGGCACAGCTTTTTCATCAGCATTGCCGGCAGACCAGTGGTCACCGGCGACGGCTGAAAGACGAACACCAGATCGAAACGATTTTTGACCAGAAACAGTACGATCCCGCTCGCAGAAAAGGCCGACGACAAATAACTGAGGGCAAGACGCAAGGCGCCCTGTTTGCCCCTGGGGATCAGCGGCACCCGAATGATCCTGACACCATTGTAGATTTCAACATTTTTTTTAAAAATCCCGTAGCCCTTAAAAAAATATCCATCGGGATAGTTGGGGATGTTGGTTATGACCGTTACCTGATGCCCGCATTGAATCAGAGAAACAGCAAGATCGTTGATGCGATAACTTTCCGGCCAGAAGTAATGTGTGATGATCAGAATGTTCATTTCCACCTAGATCTCGTTCCGATACCATAACGTAAAATATTTATTCAAGATGTAAATAATCGAAATATTAATGAAAATAACACCAAAAAGCAAGTAGCTTCGTCCAGGCGCATATCCAAAATGGGTGAACCTTGAAGCCACAACCTGCGCAAATAACGCCGCTAAAATTAAATTTGACTGGCTTAGATTATAAATCGATATTTCAATGGCCGCAGCAAATGATGCAGCTAAAAACATGGTAATAAATAAAAAGACTAAAGATCCCGGATAGTAGCAAAAGGCTAAAATCCCAGGCAGTGAAATGAAGTGGTGTTTGGAAAAATCCATTTGTGCATAACCGGATGAAGCGATTTCCAGGTCATAAAAACTGGTTCCCTGATTTGAATACTTTTCTTTCCATGCCTGTTTCCATAATTTCCATCCCAATTTAGGATAACTTGAAACCGCTATTGTGCCCTCAATCCCGATCCAGCGATCGATAATAAGGGTCATTACATTATGGCCAGTACCGGAAAAATTAATTTTCGGGTCGATCGAGTCGCTGTCTGAATACTGATAATTTCTCAACTGTGTAACGCCAACAATAGAGATCCCGAATAAAACTATAAATATCGATGAGACGGTCAGATAAAATCGGAACGATGGTGTAATGGAATGCGTTTTCAAACTCTTCATCGCCCCTATCGCTAACGCTCCCGCATTTAAAACCATGCCTCGGCTTAACATTGACACATTGGAAAAAAAACATTCCAATAATGTTAACGTCACAATTACATAGTTGATTTGCTTATTTAAAATAATACTGGGTATGCAGTTAACTCAACCGCCCACTATATGTAGAGGGTTACCTCCAATAATCATTTGGCGCGACACAGG
>JARGFK010000147.1 GCA_029211065.1 Desulfobacterales bacterium | reverse complement strand
CAACAGGGTGTCTTGGCTCCTCCATAACCGCATACTACACCATGTGGTCGGTTGAGTAAAGTGCATACCCACTTTTTCTTTATAAGGTATGGATTGACCGTTTGTCAAAAATAAAAAAAAGTATTTTGCTGAATAATCGTTCCTGCTGATTCTAAATCGGTTGATCTGCGTTCGTCCCAGGAGGTTGAAATGGTTGAGCCCCGTTCACTACCGGAAGGTTCTGTTCGCTTTCCGGCAGCGCACATCCATGAATTTATCTGCAAGGTCATCTGCAAAGCCGGCCTGCTGCAGAGCCATGCCGGAAAAATCGCAGACGTTCTCATAAGTGCCGACCTGCGCGGAATTCGCAGCCACGGGGTCGCACGCCTGCCTAAATTCTTGAGCCTCATCGAAAATGGCGCTGTCAAGAAAAATCCCCGGATGGCCTTTCACGCCGGAAGCCATACGACCGGTCTTTTTGATGCCGACAACGGATCCGGCATTGTCGCTTCCGACCAGGCGATGGACAAAGCCCTTGCCATGGCCGATGAACACGGCACCGGATTTGTTGCCGTCACCAACACCAGTCATTTCGGTTATCCCGGCTATTACGTCCATAAGGCCATGGAAAAAGGGCTTATCGGGATTTGCATGAGCAACGGTGAACGAATTGTGACACCGACGTTTGCCATGGAGCCCTTTATGGGCTCCAACCCGCTAAGCGTCGGCATTCCGGGAAACGCTAACGCGCCTGATTTTTATCTCGATATGGCCACGGCCGCCGTTGCCCGGGGCAAGATAGAAACCTGCCTCAAAGAAGGAAAGCCCCTTCAGGCGGGATGGGTTCCGGAATCCTACGGTCCGCCTGGCCTTGACGACAAGGGAATCCTCATGTTCGACGTTCCGCTGCTTCCTCTCGGCGGCGAAAGCCCTGAGACCGGGAGCCACAAGGGATATGCACTCTCACTGATGGTAGAACTGTTGTGCAGCATCTTGTCCGGTCAGGTCAATCCCTCCACCGGACATTTTCTGGGAGCGATCAAGATGGCCGCGTTCCGCGACCCGCCGCTCATCCATCGTCATATGAAACAGATCTTTAACGAGATCCGGCAGTTGAAAAGAGCCCCGGGCCACGAGCGAATCTATATCCCTGGAGAACTGGAGGCGATCGCTGAAGCGGAAAACCGACGCCTGGGGATTCCCCTCACGCCGGCCGTAATGAAACAAATTCACCGTTTGAATAGGGACATGGACCTCGGGTTCGAATTTTCAGCCTGAACCGCAACGACGCGTGCATTCCCCGTCCTGTCTCGGCGGAACTGCAGGGTTCTTTAAATCAAGTCCGCTTCTTTCCGGGGATGTACTGAAAATTTTTTCAGGGCTGCCGCCAGTTATCCCTTGACGCCGGTCTTACAATTATATTACTTATCATCGAAAACGAAAACGATTCTGAAGATACCCCGGTATCCAGCGATCGCAAAAGGATGCCGGTCTTTTTTTGATCATCGCCCCTAAAGATAAGGAAAACCCACGGATGCCGCTGTTGAAACTCGTCTGGCAGAATTTTGAACGCTGGATATCCATGTTTTTCGTCGCTTTTCTGACGATCATTCTATTTGTTGAAGTGCTGTCGCGCTACATTTTTTACACCTCGGTGGGCTGGATCGGTGAAATTTCCGGATTCGTGTTTATCTGGTTTATATACCTTTCCATCAGTTATGTCACCGGGAAAAACACCCATATCCGGGTTCAGATTCTGGATTTCATCCTGCCCGCCAGATGGATAGAGCGGGTGGATCTCTGCATGAACCTGCTGTGGCTGGCCTTTAACGGGCTCATGACCTGGTATGGCCTGCAGCTGGTTCTGTCTGTCGTCGAGTATCCTTTCAAGTCTACCATTCTGGACGTTTCCATGGCGATTCCCTACTCGATCATTCCAATGGCATTCGGTTTGATGACCATCCGGTTGGGCATCAACACGTATCAGGACGCTGTGAAACAATTTAAAGAGAAAACGCCCGGCCCGGAAGGGGGTGCCGCATGATCCCCGACACCTTTACCGTCTCCCTGATTCTCTTCGGCGGCCTGGCCCTGTTGATCTTTCTGAGGGTCCCCATCGGCATCTCCCTGGGCCTTTCCGGCGCCTTGACATTTCTGTATACCAAGGGATCGTTTGTTGCCATGGCCCAGACCTATTATGATTCGGTGGATTCCTTTCCCCTGGTGGCGGTGCCGCTTTTCTTTCTGGCCGGGTCCATCATGGAAATGGGGGGGATTTCCCGGCGGCTGGTCAATGTGGCTGAAGCGATGATCGGTCAGATCCGGGGCGGGCTGGGGATGGTGACCATTCTGTCCTCCATGTTTTTTTCAGCCATATCCGGCTCCGGTCCGGCCACCACGGCCGCAGTGGGCGGCGTGATGATTCCGGCCATGCGGCGGCGAAACTACGACAGCAACCTGGCGGCGGCCATAACCGCTACCGGCGGCACCATGGGGGTTTTAATCCCCCCGAGCATCTTGTTGATCCTCTACGGCGTCAGCGCCGATGTCTCCATTACCCAGCTGTTTATCGCCGCGATGGTACCAGGCCTTTTTATCGGATTCAGCCTGATGGGCGCCGTATATGTCATCTGTCGTTTAAAAGGGATCCGGACGGTTGAAGAAAAATTTTCAGCCAATCGCCTCCTTTCGACGCTCTGGCAGGGCAAATTGTCCCTACTGGCGCCGGTCATTATCCTGGGGGGGATTTACACCGGCGTGTTTACACCCACGGAAAGCGCGGTGGTAGCGGCTGTTTACGGATACTTTATCGCCGCATTTGTTTACCGAGAGCTGGACTGGGCCGGCACCCTCAAAGCGCTTGATTTTACGGTGAGCGTCACCGGCAAGCTGGGGATCATCTGGGCGGTTTCGGTTGCCTATGGCGAAATCATGACGCTGTACCAGATTCCCGTGGTCTTGAGCCAGTATATCCTCAATGTCACCCGGGGTCCGTTTTTAATTCTGGTCTTGATCAGTATTTTTCTGACCTTTACCGGGATGTGGATGAACTCCATCGCCCAGGTCATCATCTTTACCCCCATTTTTTTGCCGGTCATCAAGGCCGTTGGCGTCGATCCCATCCATTTCGCCATTATTTTTGTGGTCAACGCCGAAGTCGGTTTTTTGACGCCGCCCCTGGGGACCAATCTGTTTGTATCCATGGAAATTGCCGAAACCAGTCTGGGCGGGGTTACCCGGGCGGTGATGCCGCTTTTGGGCGTGCTTTTGCTGCTGGTTCTGGTAATTATTGTCCTGCCGGAGATCAGTTTGTGGCTGCCGCGACTGCTTACCGGATGAGGTGAGCGGGTTGCGGGTTGAGAAATCAGGCATTGTAAGTAAAAGAAGCCGCCGGCGAATGCGGCGGACTCAACTAAAGGAGGGTCTTATGAATAAAAGAAATCTATTTGTTTTGGTGATTGCCGTATCAATGTTTCTGCTTGTGTCGGTTTCCGCGTCACTGGCTGCCAGTTATAATCTGAAACTGGCGCACAACCTGCCCCCGACCGATTCGTCCCTTTACCATCAGGCGGCCCTGAAGTTCAAGGAGCTGATTGAAAAGGAAAGCGGCGGTGAAATCAGCGTACAGATTTTTGCTGCATCTCAGCTGGGCAGCGATGTCAGCGTGGCCAAAAAGGTCCAGGGCGGCGCCATTGAGATGGAGATTCTCACGGCCAACAAACTGGGCGCCTTTTACCCGCCCATCGACCTATATTCCCTGCCGTTTTTGCTCAAGGACTTTGATGTGGCAGCGAAAGTGTTTCAAACATCGGTCCACAAGGGGATTACCGATGAACTGGAGAAAAAATCCGAGATCAAAACCCTGGCGTTTGTGGGGGCCGGTTTCCGCAACATTACCAATTCGAAGCATCCCATCAACAAGCCGGAAGACTTAAAGGATCTCAAGATCCGCATCCCCGAAAATAAAATCGAACTGGCGACCTTTAAGGCCCTGGGCGCAAACCCGGTCAATATTCCAGGCAGCGAGCTTTTCAGCGCCCTGCAGCAGGGGGTTGCCGACGGTCAGGACGGTTCAGCGGACTGGGCCTATGCCAAGAAGTTTTACGAAGTCCAGAAATATCTGGCCGTCACCCATCATCAGCTATCCACTTCCACCATGATCATCAACGCCAAGTTTTTCAGTTCCCTGCCGCAAAAACTTCAGGAAAGCGTATTAAAAGCAAGCAAGGAAACGGAAGCCTACTGGCAGAAACTTTGCAAAGACGGGGATAACGACGTTATTGATCGGTTCAAGGCCAAGGGGATGCAGATCACCTATCCGGATTTAGACCTCTTTATTCAAAAGGTACAGCCGGTTTACAGCGAATTTGCAGACCGATTGGGCGGAATGGATAAGATCAAGGCGGTTCAGGCGGTAAAATAGGACATTCTATTAACCTGGAATAAAAGGTGTTTTCCAAATAAAAAACGGAGCCGTTAAAGGCTCCGTTTTTATTTCAACAAATCATTCTTATGGTGCCGAAGGCGAGACTCGAACTCGCACAGCCATACAGCCACTAGACCCTGAACCTAGCGCGTCTACCAGTTCCGCCACTTCGGCATGAATGAAAAAGAAAAATAGAAAAAAGTTTGATTTACGAATCGAAATTTTATATATATTTTCATTTAAAATGATTGTCAAGCCCCTATTTGACAAAATAAATTTTGCCCTCATATTAAGATTGTAATTTTTAAGTTAAAATCGGACGATAATGGAACTTATTGAAGATATAAATAAGATTGCGACGCCCCTCTCCAATACGGTGGTCACCATCGGCAATTTCGACGGCGTCCACATCGGACATCAGGCCCTTTTCAGAAAGGTCATTGAAGAGGCCCGGTTGCGGGGCGGCAAAGCGGTTGCCGTTACGTTTGAACCCCATCCGGTTCGGGTTTTAAAACAAAACGGCCTGCCGCCCTTAATTACGATTTATGAACAGAAAATTGAGCTCATCGCCCAGACCGGGATCGATGTGCTTATCTGCATTCAATTTACCCCTGAATTTGCGGCACTGAGTCCCCGGGCGTTTGTTGCTGATCTACTGATCGACCGTATCGGCATGAAGGCGATCGTAGTGGGTGAAGATTATACCTTCGGCAAGAACAGGGAAGGAGACGTGGCGCTCCTAAAGGCATATGCCCGACAGTTTGATTTTAAAGTGATCACAGTGGGTGAGATCCAGACGTCTACCAGCACTGCCCAGCGGATCAGCAGTACGAAAATTCGAGATCTGGTGATGGAAGGCGATGTGGATGTCGCCCGCGGCTTGCTGGGCCGGAACTACCAGATCCGGGGGGTGGTGATCACCGGACGGAACAGGGGCGGACGGCAGCTTGGTTTTCCCACGGCAAACATCCAGCTGGAGGATGAGCTGTGCCCAAAGAACGGGATCTATGCCGTAACGGTGGAATGCGGGGGCAGCTTCTATCCGGGCGTTGCCAACATCGGCTACAGCCCCACGTTTGACGACCACCAATTCACCGTTGAGGTCTACCTGATAGATTTCAGCGGCGATTTGTACGGAAAACACCTGCGGGTCAATTTTGTTAAACGGCTGCGGGATGAAAAGCGGTTCGGTAATCTGGCAGATCTTTCGGCGCAGATTAAGCAGGATGTTTCGGATGCCCGGGTAATTCTGGCAGCTTGAGCCGGCGCCGCAACGGAAAGCGTTTGCCGGCGTGAAGACCGGCGCCCTTTTTTTGATGATGGCAGCGTACTTTTATGAAAAAAAAATTAACCCTTTCACTATTGCTGGGAGCCGGGGTTTCAGCCGCTGCCTTGTACTTTGCGTTTAAGAACGTACCGTTCAAAGCGCTTGTCGATTATCTGGCCATTATCAATTACTGGTGGGTGGTGCCTTCCGTGGCGGTGGCCCTGCTCACGTTTGTCATACGGGCGATTCGCTGGCAGGTGATACTGGGAGGAAAGGCGGCGGGGATCGGCTTCTGGCAGGCGTTTCACCCCATGATGATCGGGTTTATGATCAATTGCATCCTGCCCGGCAGGGCCGGCGAGGTGGCCCGGCCGATCATATTGTCGAAAAAGGACAAGGTGCCCTTTACCACCGGACTTGCCACCGTGGCAGCCGAGCGGGTGTTTGACATCGGACTGTTAATCGCCTTTTTTGCGGTGGTCCTGGCCAACGTCCGGATGGATCCGGACCTGATGATATCTTACGGGAAATATCGGCTGAACCGGGGTGTTCTGGAGATGATTGCCGGCGGCATGCTGAAAGCGTCTCTGGTTTTAGTGGCTGGAATCGTTTTACTCAGTCTCGAGAAAGTCCAGCAATGGATCAAGGCGGCCATCTATAAAATTCCGTCGCTGCTCATCGGCGCCGGTCCGGATTTCAAGTCCAAGGTACGGGAAAAATTGTCCCTGCCGTTGGCCCGGCTGGTTGAAAATTTCGCGGCCGGATTCGGGCTGATCAAGCGTCCGCTCAAGATCGTTATTTGCATTCTGCTGTCTTTCCTGGTTTGGTATCTGTCGGCGCTTTCGTATTATTTGATGGCGCTGGGCTGCCCGGGCATTAATCTGACTTTTCTGGAGCTGTCGGCGGTGATGATTATTGTCTGTTTTTTTATTGCGCTGCCGTCGGTACCGGGTTTCTGGGGAATCTGGGAAGCCGGCGGTGTGTTTGCCCTTTCCCTATTCGGGGTGCCGGCAAAGGAAGCCGCCGGCATGACCCTGGTGGTGCATGCCATCTCGGTATTTCCGGTAATCATCGGGGGACTGATATCGGCAGTGATAACCGGAATTAATATCTGGCGGATTACCTATACAAAAGTTGAATAAGGCGAAACACCGCCTCTAATGCAGCGAGGCCTTTGAAAATGCTGGAAATACTAACCTATCCGAATCAGTTTCTGCAGCAGCCCACCAAACCGGTTGAGAATATCGACGGTATGATCCAGAAGTTTATTGATGATATGGCTGCAACGATGTACGCAGCCCCCGGGGTCGGACTGGCTGCCATTCAGGTGGGTTTCGATAAAAGCATTCTCGTATATGATATAGCGCCCCCGGAGGATGGTCGATCGCTTCAGGTGCTCATCAACCCCAGGATTATTTCCAAGCGAGGGGAGGTGCTATCGGAAAATGAAGGCTGCCTGAGCGTGCCGGAATACCGGGCGGATGTTAAACGCGCAACGGAGATTGTAGTTGAGGGGCTGGACAGGGAAGGCAACGTGATCACCATTGAGGCTGAAGGTTTTCCGGCAATTGTTCTGCAGCATGAAATCGACCACTTAAACGGGACCCTGTTTATCGACCACCTGAGTGCTCTCAAGCGCGAATTATACAAGCGGCGCGTCTTGAAACAGTTAAAGCGGGAGTGAAGCTGAATTGAAAGTCATCTTTATGGGCACACCGGAATTTGCGGTGTCAGCATTGAAAAAACTCCATGGGGACGGCCATGAGATTGTTCTGGCGGTCACCCAGCCGGACCGGCCCCGGGGAAGGGGGCGGCAGGTTTCAGCGTCACCCGTTAAAAAGGCCGCCATGGGGTTGAACATTCCGGTTTCTCAGCCTGAATCCATCCGGACGGTTGAATTTCTCCGTTTTGTCCAGGAGTTGCAACCGGATGTGTTGGTGGTGGTTGCCTTCGGACAAATCCTGCCCAAAAGTCTTTTGTCGGTCCCGCCAGTCGGCTCCATCAACATTCATGCGTCCCTTCTTCCGAAATACCGCGGACCGGCGCCGATTCAATGGGCAATCATCAACGAAGAAAAACAAACCGGCGTCACGATCATGTTTATGGATGAAGGGCTGGATACCGGCGATATTCTCCTGGCTCAAAAAACGGATATTTCCCCTGACGATACGACCGCCAGCCTCTATGGCCGCCTGGCCGAAATGGGGGCAGAACTCATCAGCGATACCCTGGGGAGGCTCAGCGCCGGCCACATCAAACCGGTTCGACAGGACCATGAGCAGGCCACTTATGCCCCGCTGCTGAAGAAAAGCGACGGTCTAATCGATTGGACCCGACCCGCATATTCTCTGGATGCGTTTATCCGCGGGATGTCGCCCTGGCCGGGGGCGTTCACATTTTATGACGGCAGGCGGCTAAAGATTTTTCGGGCCGTACCGGCCCGGTCGGATGTTCGTGAAGCACCCGGCACCGTTATACCGGGGTTTCCCGACGAACTCAGGGTCATGACCGGCGAAGGGGCCTTGTCCATACTGGACATCCAGGGCGCGTCCGGAAAACGGTTGCCCATCAGAGATTTTCTGCAGGGAAACAGCATACCGCCGGGAACTAAACTGAAAGCCAGCTAATTTTTATTATAGTATAGAAAGCCTGATCCCCAAGGCCGGGGTGGAAGTAACCGGTTTTTCCTTAGAGTTTAGTGCTTAAAAATACAAATTCCAAGGATCAAATTACAAAAGTGGGTATGCACTTTACTCAACCGACCACATGGTGTAGTATGCGGTTATGGAGGAGCCAAGACACCCTGTTGC
>JARGFK010000146.1 GCA_029211065.1 Desulfobacterales bacterium | reverse complement strand
CTTCATTCCAGAAAGACAATTCTTTCTGGGATGCATTTTCTTTATTTAGCGGCGAACCCCTGGTGTTCGCGTACGCGGGCAAGCTCAACAGCAGATACATGATGATATTTACGGTTATAATACCTTTCATGGCGCTTATCCTTACTCTTTGATGAATGTAAACTGATCCAACAGTTTTTCGTCTTTGAAAGCGGCTTTTGCTTTTATGGTATATGTCCCTTTGGCGGTGAAATTCACGTCGGCTCCGTAAGCTTCGTTCATTAGCATCGTCATTACATTGTTTTTAGTGCTGTCCGGGGCGGCAACCTGATATCCGACCTTTGCGTCTGTTACCGCGTGCCCCTGTTCATCACGAATATATGTTATCAGGTGCTTCTCTTCACGCCCGGGCAAATCCAGCAGATGGTAGGCCAGGCGATATCCCTGAACAACGGATTCATGAATTTTTTTTCCGATATGTCCGGTATGATCAATCGCTTTTTGTTGATCCGAAGCCACCACCGGCAGACTCAAAATGAGCAGAAAAGATATCGGTACGATAAACAAGGATAATGCAGATTTTAAATATTTCATTGTTCAATCCTTTCATTTGCACGTTTCGTTTAATTTTATTATCATTTTTTTGTTTTCAATTTATGCCTGCGGTTCGGACCAGATTATTCGCAGTTCCCACTTCCGCCAGATATAGTAGACCGCGGGAATGATGACCAGGGTGAGAATGGTCGAAGAAATCAGGCCGCCGACCATAGGCCCCGCGATTCGCTTCATCACCTGTGAGCCGGTTTCCGTTCCGATCATCACCGGCAAAAGGCCGATCAAGGTCGTAGAGACAGTCATAAGCTTGGGCCGGACCCTTTCTACAGCACCTTCGATAATGGTAGCTTTAAGGTCCTCAGGACCGTTCAACCGGCCCTCGGCGTGGCACCTATTAAAACTTTCATCAAGGTAAACCAGCATGACCACGCCGGTTTCAGCCGCAAGTCCTGCCAGGGCGATAAATCCCACTGCAACTGCCACCGACAGGTTATATCCCAAAAGATAAATAAGCCACACCCCGCCGACCAGGGCGAAGGGAAGACTCGCCATGACGATCATGGCCTCGACGACATTATGGAAATGTACGTACAGCAGGATGAAGATTACCATCAGGGTCACCGGCACAATGATATTTAATGTTTTTCGAGCCTTCTCCATGTACTCGAACTGACCGCTCCATACAATTGAATATCCTGCCGGGAGGGGGATTTCCCGCTCCACTACTTCCTTGGCCGACTTGACGTAAGAGCCGATGTCGATCCCTTTCAGATCCACATAGATCCAGGCAGATCGGCGGGCGTTTTCGCTCTTGATTCCGGCCGGCCCCTTATGGATCGAGATATCGGCAAGCTGCGCCAGCGGCACCTGTGCACCGGTGGGCGTTGAAACGAGGACCCGTTTGAGCCGATCGATATCGTCGCGAAGCTCCCGGTTGTATCGCACATTGACCGGATAACGCTCCAGACCCTCGACCGTGCTGGTCACATTCATCCCGCCGATGGCAGTCATGATCACATCCTGAACGTCGCCCACCGTCAGTCCGTACCGGGCAATTTCGTGCCGCCGGATATTAAAATCGAGGTAGTTACCGCCGGTGACACGTTCGGAGTAGGCTGAGAGGGTGCCCGGAATGTCCCTGACTACTGCTTCGATACTGGAGCCGAGTTCCGAGAGCACTTCAAGATCGGGCCCCATCAGTTTAATTCCTATCGGTGTTTTAATTCCGGTGGAAAGCATATCCATACGGGTCTTGATAGGCATGGTCCATGCGTTGGTAACACCCGGGAATCGAATCGTCTGATCAAGATCTTCTATGAGTTCGTCAATTGTCAGGTAACGCTCTTTTGCAAAGAACATGGAAAAGGGAGCTTGCAGCCACTCTGGCCAGTCTGAAAAAAATCGATCTATTTTCTTTTTGCGCCACTCATGCAGTATCTTCCCCTGTTTTACTTCAGGCCAGATCCAGACAAACGGTTCCTTGAGCCATCCCGGCCAATCTGAAAAAAACCGCTTAACCGGCACCTTCTCATATTCCACCTCAGGCCTGAGGGTGATGGTGGTCTCTACCATCGAAAGGGGGGCCGGATCGGTGGCGGTTTCAGCCCGTCCGACCTTACCGAGCGTGTGGTGCACCTCGGGGAACTGTTGAATGATTCGATCGGTCTGTTGGAGCAGTTCCTTGGCTTTGGTTATGGAAATACCGGGAAGGGTTGTGGGCATATAGAGCAGGTCGCCCTCATTCAGCGGAGGCATAAATTCGCTTCCTATTTTCAATGCCGGATAAATGGAAATTCCTAGAACGGCAATGGTCACCAACAAGGTCGTTTTTCGCCAACTGAGCACCTGATTGATAAAAGGACGATACACCCATATAAAAAACCGACTGATGGGGTTTAGCGCTTCCGGCATGATTTTTTGCGGTACGAGACAAACCGCTGAGAAGGCCGACACCACAAGAGCTCCAACCAGGGCCCAATCGGGCAAGGAGACACCTGCCAGTCCGGCCGCAACAACAAGAGCGGGCGGTCCGCCGACAAACCCGGCCCAGATGCGCACTTTCTTCCACTTACCTGTTTCAGGTGGCAGTGTTTTTTCTCTGATAAAAAAGGTCATCAGCACCGGCACAACGGTAACCGCAATAACAGAAGAGGCGGCAATGGCAAAGATATATGTATAGGCCAATGGTTTGAACAAACGCCCTGACTGAGCCTGAAGGCTTAGAACCGGCAGAAAAGAGACCGCAATAATAAGCAGGCTATAGAAAAGGGCAGGGCCGACCTCTTTTGCAGATTCAGAGATAATCTCTGCGTGGGGCTTGTTCCCCTGGCTTTTTTCCATGTGTTTATGAGCGTTTTCAACCAACACCACGGCTGCATCCACCATCACACCAATGGCGATGGCGATACCGCCTAAGCTCATGATGTTGGCGTTGATGCGCAGAAAGTACATAATCAGAAAGGAAACCAGAAGACCGGCCGGCAGGGTAAAGATGGCCACAAATGCCGATCTGAAATGGAGTAGAAAGATGACACAGATCAGCGCAACTACAGTCATTTCCTCGATTAACTTTCTTTTGAGTGTCTTGATGGCCCGTTCAATTAACCCTGAGCGGTCATAGCCTTTAACGATAATCACTCCCGGTGGAAGACCCTTTTCAAGCGCTTTGAGCTTTTTCTTTACGTTTTGGATCACCTTCAAAGCATTTTCACCAAACCTCATCACGACAACGCCGCCGGCGGCTTCGCCTTCACCGTTCCAATCCAGAATCCCCCGGCGCAATTCGGGCCCAATCTGGATATTCGCGATGTTTTTCAACAAAACCGGCGTTCCCTGTGAGTCCACACTAATGACAATTTTCTCCAGATCTTCTATCGAACGGATATATCCGAGCCCCCTTACCATGAATTCGGTTTCCGCCATTTCGACCAGTTTTCCACCGACATCGTTATTGGAACGCTGAATCGCTTGCTTTATCTTCTGGATGGAAATATTGTAGGCCTGCAGTTTGTTCGGATCGACTTCCACCTGGTACTGCTTGACAAAGCCCCCGATGCTCGCGACTTCGGAGACACCATTGACAGTGGTCAGTTCATACCGGAGGTACCAGTCCTGAATACTTCTGAGTTGCTGGAGGTCGTAACGGCCGGTGGTATCTTTGAGGATATATTCATATACCCAGCCGACCCCCGTGGCATCCGGCCCCAGGCTGGGCGTTACCCCCCCCGGAAGGCGCGCGGACACATAATTGAGATATTCGAGAACCCGCGAACGGGCCCAGTACAGGTCGGTCCCGTCCTCAAAGATAATATAAACAAAAGAATATCCAAAAAAAGAGTATCCTCGAACGACCTTTGCATAGGGGACCGCCAGCATGGCGGTGGTCAATGGATAGGTCACCTGGTCTTCCACCACCTGGGGCGCCTGGCCCGGGTATTCGGCGAAAATAATCACCTGAACATCAGAAAGATCGGGAATGGCATCAAGGGGGGTGTTGAGCATGGCTAAAGTTCCTCCCCCCATCAAAAAGACCATGGCCAGTATCACCATAAATTTATTTTTTATTGACCATCCAATAACTTTCGCAATCATTTTATCAATCCTCTACCGCGTTATCCGCATCACTTCGCCGATTCTCTGGGCGGATGGTTACATGTCCTTGAAAAAGGCGTCTTCGTCTTCCAAGTCCTTAAAAAAGTCTTCTTCCGGCTCCGGTTCGACAACTTTATCTTCAGCGGGTTCTTTGGTTACCGCTTTGGCGCGTCTGGTTTCCAGCATCTTCTGGATGGCCTCTTTGAGCTTGGACTCCGAATCGAGCAGGAATTGTCCGGAGGTTACCACTGTTTCTCCCGCAGCAAGACCGGTAAGGATCTGGACCTTTCCGCCGTCAAGGTTGAGTCCCAGGGTGACATCCCGCGGGGTGAACTTATTGCTTCCGCGCACAACGAAGACAATATTTCGTTCTCCGGACCGGATAACGGCTTCGGAAGGAATCTGCAAACCCGATCCGGCCACGGTTTTGATCTTAACATCGGTGTACATGTCGGGCTTTAACACCATATCCGGGTTTTCAAACGCCAGCCGGACGACTACATCCCGGGTTTTCCGCTGCAGATAGGGGTAGACAAATGAAATCCTGGTGCTGAAATTTCGGCCCGGCAAATACGGCAGCGTCATTTCCGCAATTTGACCCTCTGTAACAAAAGGCAGTTCGTATTCATAGATATGCACCTCCACCCATACATGCGAAAGGTCAGCAATCCGATAAACGGGGGTCCCTTCTTTAACGTAGCTACCTTCGAGTGCATTTTTCAAAATAACCACCCCGTCAAAGGGTGAACGAATGGTAACCGTTTTTTTAACCTCGCTGGAGCGCTCCATCGCTTGAATCTCATCAGCGGCGATGTCAAAATATTGAAGCCTTTTGCGGGCGGCCTTGAGCAGCTCTTTGTTGGATCTGTCCGACATTTGATTCAGGTTGCGGAAGGTGACCAGATATTCCTCCTGAGCGGCAAAGAGCTGTGGTGAATAGAGCTCAAACAGGGGTTGCCCTTTTTTAACAAATTTCCCGATAAAATCGATGTGTATCTTTTCGATCCAGCCGCTGATTTTAGAGCTTATCTCAGCCGTGCGCGTCTCGTCATAGGTCACATGGCCATAGGTCCGGATGGTGCCGACCAGCGGTCCTTTTTCCACGACAGCGGTTCGAATTCCCATATTTTGCTGGATCACCGGATCGACTTTGACCTCCACCCCGCCGACAAGCTCGTCATCATAGACGGGGACCAGATCCATTCCCATGGCGCTTTTTCCGGGGTTGTTATAAATTTCGGTGGGGTTCATGGGCGCCTTCCAGTAAGCGATTTTCCGCTCTCCCGCTACTTTTTTTTCTGTATCCGGAGATTGTTCCTGTATGCCCCGCAGTCCGAGGTATCCTGAAAAATAAGCACCGCCTCCCGCCAGAAGCAGGGTTAGTACAGCCGTCAATGCGGCCACCCGGAAAGGGGAAGTGGCTTTTTTGTCTGCGTGATAATTTGTCATATTAAAAATCTCCTAAAAGTCTTTGGGTCCCCTGAATGACGCGACAGGGCAATGAAATTACACGTTATTTATCTGAGCGATGTGCCAACAACCTGCTCCAATTCTGCCCATGCAATTTCGAAATCGCTTCTTTTTCTCTCAAGTGTCAGATTTGCCTTGAGCCAGGTGGTATAAGAATCGATCACATCGGCAAAGCTCACATTGCCGGACTCATAGCCGCGAGTTGAAACATCAAGGGCGGATCGAGACAGTTTTACGACTTCATCCTGATACAGGGCGGCCTCCCGCCCGGCCTTGTCGATGTCGAACCAGGTATTCCGAACCATTGTGTTTGTTTGCGTTTCGGCCTGTTTCAGCTCTTCATTGAGAGCGTATAGTTTTTGTCGGGTTTCTCGCAGATATGCATCTTCGGTCCCGTACCAGGGCATTTTGGGTAATCCTGCACCTCTTGATGCTTCGGTTCGAGTCGGGAAAGTCTCTTTTCGGGCAAAAGATCCCGCATCGTTCACGGGTTCGTCCCCATAAAGAGCAAGATTCAGGCTGTATCCGGGCAGGATCATGGTTTCGGCCATTTCGATCATCAGTTCTATCTTGCCCACCTGCGCCCTCAATCGTCGGAGTTCCTGGCGCCGCTCCTGTGCGACAGGATATAAATCTTGAAGAACCGGAACATCTCCTGCCGGATGGGCTGTTTCCGGCAAACCCAGCTTGACGGCGGGGGAAAGGTTCAAGATCTCCCGAGTTTTGGCTTCTAAATTTCTTTGTTTTTCTTTCAGGGTAATAAGATTTTCATCCAAAATTTCCCGCCTGATGCGAACCTTGATCACATCCTGATAACTGGTCCTGCCGGATTCATATCGTGAATTGGCCACAGACTCTAGTTTTTTTAGCAGCGCAACCATTTCGGCTGTGACACGTTCCTCTTTGAGAACGTAGATCAGATTCCAGTATGCTTTGCGCATTCCTGTCACCTCGTCGCGGCGGACCGCCTCCAGGCGTTCACGTTGGACCCTGACCTCCAGGTTAACGATTTCGCCTTTTAAGGTCATAACTCCCGGAAATGGGAACTTCTTGTCCACCGGATCTTTGCCTTTCATGGGGCCAACGCCCACCATCAGCGCTTCGGTAAAGGCGGTGTATTGGCGAAGAATTACATCCAGCGCCGTTACTTGCGTGAAAGCCTCTAT
Source organism: Desulfobacterales bacterium (assembly GCA_029211065.1). NCBI lineage: Bacteria > Pseudomonadati > Thermodesulfobacteriota > Desulfobacteria > Desulfobacterales > Desulfobacterales bacterium. The sequence continues at coordinate 2,110 of JARGFK010000146.1, read as the reverse complement.
GGCACCCCGGAGTCTGGCTTCGGCAGCCTTTATACCGGTATTTCGAAGCAGAGTCAGTGTCTCAAGACGCTTTAAGGAATAGGTCCCAGTCAATGCAATTGCCGCTGCCGACGCGTCCGTTTCAGCTTGGCGCAAAGATAGGACAACGTCCGGGTCAAGGGATAGAAAGCCCTCTTGTTCTCCAGACGGCTTGAGCGCTTTTTCCCATCGGGTTTTCAGTTCTTCGATCCGTTTTTTTTCAACGGCAAACGTCTTGTCAACGTCCGGTTCTGTCTGCACGGGAAGCGGATGAAATTGGTCCTGGAAAAATCCGGTCGGTTGATACGTATCAAGCGCTTTTTTCATATCACTGTATCCGGCGTGGGCCAGTTTTGATGTGATGAAAAACAAGCATATCGTAATGAAAATTTTTCGGTTCATCTGGTCTCCTTTTCAATGATTTTTGCAGACGGATCCTTCCTTTGCGTGACGCTGCGCCCCACAAGGCGCTCAAGGCGTGCCAGATACTTGTCATAATCTGTCTGTGCCCTTGCCAGCGCCAGTTGAAAATTGTACCAAACAGACTGCGTTTCGATAAAGTCTGAGAAACTGGAGGCTCCCTCGAGAAACCAGGTTTCGGCTATCTCCATAGCCTTGGCTGCCTGGGGCAACAGGTCGTTTCGATAAAGCATCATGAGCCGGTTTGCATTCTCCAGTCGAAAATACAGGGAACGAATTTGGGTCCGGGAATCGTTGATTCGTGCTATTTTGCCGGCCTCACGTTTTTTGGTTTCCGCTTTGGCACGGGCGATATAACCTTTGTTCTTTCCAAACCAGAGGGGAAGTGTTACCCCGGCCTGAATTCCGAATGCGTCCCGTCCGGCATCGGGGGGAGGTTTTGAGACATCCGGTTCGCCGATGCCCGCATAAAAAAGCCCAATCTTAAAATCCGGCATATTTTCATATTGGGCAAGCTCGATTTGTTTCTCGGCCTGCTCGATGCGCACTGCTGCCATCTTGATTTCTTCCTGATTGGTCTCAGCCAGATCGTATATTTCGTCTATACTGAATACGACCGGTGAAATCGGTCCCGCCTGCAATATACCAATGAGTGCATCAGGGTGCCGGTTCAACAGGCCATTTAACATTGCTGTTTCAGTTTTTTCGAGATCCTCAAGCAGAATGATATCGTAGCGCAGTTGGCCAACCTGAGACTGTGACTTAACCATATCCAATAGCGTGCTTCGGTCCTGGGCAAAAGACGTTTCGGCGACCTTACGCAAATGATCGATCAGTTTCAGATTCTGTCCGGCCACCTCCCTTGCCTTTCGGATATACTGGAGTTCGAAAAAGGATTCCCTTATCGATACGATAATATCTCGTATGGTTTGATCCATTTTCAACCGGGCAATTCGGGCCTCGGCTTCCACCACCTCTCCGGCCTTGGATAATTTTCCGGGAAATGGAATTCTTTGCGAGATACTGGCATTCCAGTCCTGGGGGCCGAGCCGGGTCTCAATAGGTTCCGGGAAATAGGTCATCGACAACTCCGGGTCCGGATATCCGGTCACCACACGGTAGCTCTCAACGACCGCCTGCCAGGCTTCTCGTACTTCACGGACCGACGGGTTCTCCTGATATGCATACGATATAAGATCCCCCAGGTTTGCCGATCGCGCCAGCCGTGTATCAAGATCCTTAATGTCCGTGAATTCAGCGGCAGCTGAAAGCCGAATAGAGATAAACAGGCTGGCTATCACCAGCATCACGTTAAGAATCCACCGGACGGCATTACGTTTTCCGTTAATCCTCTCTTCCTGTATTCTTCCCCCTATTTTCAGCATCTAAGCCCCCATGTTTCGATTGAAGTCAAGACCATGCCTTAATGACGACCATAGTGACGTCATCCGTCTGGGTAGCATTTTGGCGAAAAGCCACCAGATTATCCGTTATGGCCCGAATAATTTTTTCGGCAGAACCACGGCTGTTGCTCCGTAAAATTTCACGAAGCCTGTCTTTACCAAACCTCTCTCCCCGTTCATTTTCGGTTTCCCAAATACCGTCCGTTCCAATCAAGATGACCTGTCCATTGTGCAGGCCGTTAAGCGAATACTCCTTAAATGACCGTTTT
>JARGFK010000145.1 GCA_029211065.1 Desulfobacterales bacterium | reverse complement strand
ATTACACACAACGGCCTAACTGGAACTACTCAATTGCTCCAGTGAAAATGTGAATTAATTTTTGCGTAAGCCCTAAGGGGATAAGTCATTTCCTATCGGCGCTTATACCACCGCTCCAATGTTCCAAAGAGCGAATTCATTATCACCTATATCCATAGATTCGCTTTTTGTCTTTCGGCCGGAAGCTGTTTCAAGGATTAAGCGGAAAATCTGCTCACCCATCTGGGTCACGGTTGTCTCTCCATCGGCAATCGTACCGCAATTTATATCCATATCGTCTTGCATACGCTGGTAGAGAACCGTGTTTGTCGCCAGCTTAATGACCGGGGCGGGTTTGCACCCGAAAACCGAGCCCCTCCCGGTGGTGAAACCGATCACATTGGCGCCGCCGGCAACCATCCCGGTGACTGAAACAGGGTCATAGCCGGGGGTATCCATAAAAACGAGACCTTTTTCCTTGACCGGCTGGGCAAAGTGATACACTTCCATCAGGTTGGTCGTCCCGCCTTTTGCCACAGCCCCCAAAGATTTTTCCAGTATGGTGGTCAACCCCCCCGCCTTGTTTCCCGGTGAAGGATTATTATCCATGTCACAGGCATTACGAGCCAAGTAATCCTTCCACCAACTGATTCTGGCAATCAGTTTTTCGCCCACTTTTTTGGTGGCGGCGCGTCTGGTGAGGAGATGTTCGGCGCCGTAGATCTCAGGCGTTTCACTCAGCACGGCCGTTCCGCCGTTGCGCACAAGGATATTTACCGCTTCCCCCAAGGCGGGGTTTGCCGTAATGCCGGAATAGGCGTCAGAGCCGCCGCACTCAAGGCCCAGAATAATATGGCTTGCGGGAACAGGACAACGCTCCACCTTATTGGCTTCGGAAAGCATCTCTCTGATCCGGGCGGCGCCCTCGCGGACCGATGCAGGGGTGCCGCCGGTTTCCTGGATCATCATGGTCTGAAGCAGGGACCCGGTTTCAACAGGGGTATTGTTGAGGAGAGACTCAATGGAGATCTTTTCACAGCCCAAACCGACGATCAGAATGCCGGCAAAATTCGGATGGCGGATATAGCCGGCTAAGGTCCGTTGCAGAATTTCCAGTGCCTCCCCGCTGCTGGCCGTACCGCAGCCTGTTTCATGGCAAATGGGTACGATGCCGTCAATGTTCGGAAAATCAGTTAAAGTACTGTCCGGAAACGATCGGGCAATACGCCGAACCACCGTCGATGAACAGTTGACCGTGGAAACAACGCCGATATAATTACGCGTGGCGATCCGGTTGTCCGGACGAATAATTCCCTGAAAAGTCGCCCGCAATTCCTCGGGTATCGGTTTTGTCGCCCGGGCTTCAATGCTGATGGCGGGATCGCGATCAAATTCCTTGTATTCCAGATTGTGAAGGTGAATATGCTCCCCGGGATGAATGGTAGCTTTGGCAAACCCGATGGTCTGGTTATATTTTATGACCGGCTGGCCGGGCCGGATGGTTGTCGTTGCGATCTTGTGGCCAACCGGAATCACCTCTCGGCAGGTAAGATTTTCTTCCCGGATTTCAGTTTCCGGCAGGAGTTCTTTACCCGCCACAATGATATTGTCCGCACTGTTCAGTCGAATGGTCAGCGGTATGTTTTTAGTATTCATCTGTTCCTCAAAGGTTCGTCAGATCCTGATTGGCCTGTTCTCAAAAATATCTGTCCAGGGGAGATCAGTTACAAAAGGAAATAAAGGTCCTCCCTGATTTGCCTGAAAAGGCCTCGGCAAAAGCCTGTTCATAATCCCCCACGCTAAATGATGATCCCATGAGCACTTCCGTTTTGATTTTTCCCTGTTTTAAAAGCATTTCACTTAAAATCCAGCTCTCCCATAATTTTCTGCCAAAAATCCCTGTAATCCGGATTTCGTTATAAATATTATAGGCCAGGGCATTTAAATCGATATGCTTGCCGGGTATGCCCGCAAGCACTAACGTTCCGCCGGGGCGCAGCACCTGAAGCCCCTGCTGGATGGCCTCCTCGCTTCCCGACATGTCGATGACGGTTCCAATGCCGCTCTCGCCCGCCTGTGAACGAATTTTTTCTGTCACCCCTTTATCCGATGCATTAAATATCTGGTCTGCTCCCATCAGCAGCCCTTTTTGCAGCTTTTCCGGGTTTCGGCCGGTGGCAAATACCCGGGCCGCTCCAAAGGCTTTTGCGGCTGAGATCGACATCAATCCGATGGGCCCGCAACCCAGGACCAGGACATTGTCTCCGGCAATGTCGTTTTTACGAACCGCATGCACCGCTACGCCCATGGGTTCCAGCAGCGCCGCCTCATGATCCGTAAGGGCTTCCGGAACCTTTCGGACGCTTATCTCAGGCACGGTCAGATATTCGGCAAAACTGCCATTGACCGTTCGACCCACATTTTTCTGATGGGGGCAAATGTGGGCATTTCCCGTATCGCAGGTAAAGCAGGTCATGCAGGGGATATGGGGCTCGCCGGCCACGCGATCCCCCACTTGAAGGCTTGTGACCTTGGGGCCCAGGGCTTCCACCACGCCGCAGAACTCATGCCCCAATATGATGGGCAGTGCTATTTTTCGCGCGGTCATGGCTTCTATGTTGTAGAGCTTTAGGTCCGAACCGCATATCCCGGAAATTTTAACTTTGATTAAGACCTCATTATCCATTGGGACCGGTCGGGGAAATTCATGCAGATCGACCCCTTTGGCCAGCTTCATTTTTGCGATTGCAGACATGGAACTCATTTTTTCACCTTTTTAATACGCCGCCCGTTTTTCTGATGTTTTGTTTGTTGGCGCTCACTCACGGTTTTTTTCAGGTGTTCATAGGCCCATTCCAGATTAAGCTCAACCAGTCTGGCATAGGTCGGCACGCCGGACGCATCCCATCCGAGCATCTGGTAGTAGAGTTTCTGCGCTTCGGCCAGCTGGCCCGGATCCACCGATACCTCTTTCAGCGGGCCATCGGGATGCGGCGTGTAAAACCTGGCGGGCAGGGTATCGTCTTTGCCGCTAAGTCCTTCCCGCAGGTTGAAGATGCGGGACAGGGTGATCCCCCGTTCGGTTGTCTTCATAAGCCGCCAGTAGCTCATGGGCCAGCCGGTAATATATTCCATGGCTTCCATGATCTGATTTTGACTCCAGGGCAGAAACAGGCACATGCCGATATAATTGGTCATCTGCCGCCACATGCCAAACTGATAGAGAGCCCGTACTTTGCGGGGGCTCAGCTCTGTGGGGGGCATTGCTTCGGCCATATCGATGCGGTCCATGGCGGCCGTATCCAGCCTCTCATCATGGATGCCGGTGCAGTGGTCGGCTCCGCCGGCATGGACGCTATAGTGAAGGCCCAGTCCCTGTTTCAGACGGGGTTCGTGCATGGGGATTTCGTTTCCTTTGACGTGGATTGCAAACTTATGGGCGCCCTTTCCAATGCTTTCCGCAGCCCGCTGGGTTCCTTCGGCCAGAAGGTTTCCGAATCCTTTCCGCAAGGCGATCCGTTCGATCATCTGCACCATGGCGTCGGCATTGCCGAAAGCGAGATCGATGCCGTCGGTGTCTTTCCGGGCTAGGATCCCATTTTCAGTGCATTCCATGGCAAACGCAATCGTTGCGCCGGCGGATATGGTATCCAATCCAAATCGGCCGCAAAGCTCGTGGCCTTTCATAACGGCTTCCAGATTATCGATGCCGCAATTGGAGCCGAGGGCGGCCAGGGTTTCGTATTCCGGTCCGCCGTAGGTCGGGTCCACCGGCCAGGGAGCGCTGATGGATTTCAGTTTTTTCTTGCACCGCACAGGACATCCGAAGCAGCTCTCCATCTTATCCCAGTACCCCTTTTCCTTCATGCGCTGGGGGCTTATCTCTTTGACGCCGGGGAAAAGGCCGCCCTGAAAGTTGCGAACGGGCAGGTTGCCCGTTGCCGCAAAGTTCGTGATGGCGCCGCCTGTCCCGTGGATTGAGAAGCCGGTGGGCTTTTCTTTGGTGTTTTGGGTCATTACCCGGGCCATTTCCAGGATTTTTTCCCGCTGGGCCATTTCAGGCGCTTTGTCGCCTTTTACGGCGATGAGTTTCAGTTTTTTGGAACCCATCACCGCGCCCATGCCGGTCCTGCCGGCAGCGTGGGAGACGTCGTTTAAAATACAGGCAAATCGTACCAGATTTTCGCCGGCCGGGCCGATGGCGGCCGTCCGAAATTTTTTGCCGCCGAGTTCCTCCCGGACGACCTTTTGGGCATCCGCAACTTCCAGGCCCCATATGTCGGCCGCATCCCGGATTTCCGCCAGGCCGTTTTCGATCTTGAGGTAGACCGGCCGGGGCGAAGCCCCTTCAATGATAACGGCATCAAAACCCGCCCGTTTCAATTCAGCCCCCCAGAAGCCGCCGACTTCACTTTCACCGAATGTTCCGGTAAGGGGGGATTTGGCCCCGATGCTGTTTCGTCCGCCGCCCGGAATCGGATGGCCGCTCATAGGGCCCAGGGCAAAAATAAGCTTGTTTTCAGAGCCCAGGGGATCGGTCCCGGCCGGAAGCTCGGAAAGAAGTTTTTCAATAATAAAACCCCGGCCGCCCAGATAAAGCCTGTAATAATCTTCCGATGGACTATCCACAGATATGTTGCCGCTGGAGAGGTCCACCCGCAAAAATTTACCATTGTATCCCTTCATAAAGCAGGGCTCCTTTCATGGCAATGCGCATAGGATCAGCGTTGCACATAATGGTAATTCAAAGTCTGGAGCGCCGGAATTTCTGACGGATTCGGTGTCTCTTGATTTTCAAATTCGCTCCTTCATCAGCAGGAAAATTGCATACTTTAAATGTATATTCAACCATATAATCGGGACATCCGTAGATCAGCTGGAAAAGGGTTCCGCTATCAGAACTTGTTGCCTTATTGAATGGAATGTTTTAAAAAGTGATTTAAAATCGGGATGTTCAAGACAATTTAGAATACGGAAAAGGACGCTGATGGACAAAGTTTATGATCCCCGCATGCATTCAGCCGAACATATTCTGAATCAGACCATGGACCGAATGTTCGGTTGCGGCCGGTGCTTTAGCGCGCATATTGAAAAGAAAAAATCAAAATGCGACTACCATTTTCAAAGAAATTTAAGCGATGATGAAATTAAAGAAATTGAAAAACGCGTCAATGCCGTGATCGCTGCCGACTTGCCGGTAACGGAAGCGCATATAAGCAAAGAAGCGGCTTCGGCAAACTATAATACCGAACGGTTACCCCGGGACGCGGGGGACACCATCCGGATTGTCACGGTGGGGGATTACGATGCCTGCCCCTGTATCGGTCCCCATGTGGGCTCAACAAAAATGATCGGCGGGTTCCGGATTACATCGACAAACTTTAAAAACGATGTGCTCAGAATAATCTTCAGGCTTCAAGATGCGTGAATTTTAAAATGTTTTGGAGTTAGGTAGCTGCTCAATCAGTTGATTCAGGGGTCTTGTTGTCTTTATCCTTGGCGCTCGAACTCGAATCAATGCCGGACGCTTCCATCAGCTGCAGCAATGTTTCTTCAAGAACAGGGAGTCGCTGCTTGTCTTTAAGGTCTTTAGCGTTTCGTTTAAGTTCTACCAGCATCTTAAGATCAAGGACAAGGAGCGTATGGCCCCTAAATTCAATTTCGACTGTGTGGTCAAGAAGGTCTTCATAACTTTTGCCTTCTTCGATAACAGCCAAAACGTCAAGCGGCCCTAAGCGGGTCGTAAAAAGCGCATGGCCCATGCCCGTAAAATCATTTTCCCCTGGCGCTATTACGTTGTCGTCTGGGCGACGATGGATGGCGTCAATCGATTTTAAAAATGTTAAAAGTTTAGCAATATTCTCAGAGGAGCGGTTATATACTATATCAACATCCATCGTTGTGACCGGAGCTCCCTGAACAACCGCGGCAAGTCCGCCGACAAGGATAAACTTAACGTCGGCGCGTATAAGCCCTTCAAGGATTGCGCTCAGGTCTGCGTCTGTTGTTTTTTTGCTGCCTGTAGGCATTTCTCAACTCCAAAATAGTACGTACGGCATTATCGTTCGCTTCTAAGCGTTCCTCCGGCGACATCTTAAGAAACATCGCCACCAATCCTTTATCAACGCCTAAAATGTTCTTAGTTTTTAATGTGTCAACCATCCGATCTTTTCCTGTTCCTTCTGTCAATCGAACTTAGTTGCCCATCCAATACGGTCAATACGGCACGATACCCGATCTGATATATTTTCGGCGAGCAAAAAACATGCAGGGAGGTTTAAATCGTTCTTTAAATTTAATCGGATTATAAATTATATCTATCTGAATAATCAAGATAAATATGACGCCTGCCCCTGTATCGGTCCCCATGTGGGCTCAACAAAGATGATCGGCGGGTTCCGAATCACATCGACAAGCTTTAAAAACGATGTGCTCAGAATAATTTTCAGACTTCAGAATTAGTGGATTTTATTATTATGGCAGCAAGGCCCAGCAGATTAATTTCGATATTCTTCAAAAATTTTCGTTAAAAGTCCGAGGGAACTAATGGCCGGATTCCACACTTTTGGTTCTTTGATAAGTTGGAGACAGCTTTAGTTTATTAAGCCTTGAAAAACATGCGGTATATAGCAGATATCGGTAACGGCGCAAATCAAGTGCAGCGTTTAGCTGTCAGCTGCAAGAGTAAGTTATAAATTTGGTAGAATCCATAATTTCAATATTATCTTTAGTAATAAACCGCTCGACGATCTTTCGATCACCATTTTAGTCAAATGTAGGCAATGTTTAGTCCGCCGATAGATTGAACACGCGGATGGCGTTATCCCTGGCGATCGGACCGAGGAGGTGCGGGGGTAGCCGGCGAAGGAACGCCTGCGTGTGCTTGAGATGCCGAAAGTCGTTGCCGCCCTTGACAAAGGTGCCTGGCCCGATGTCGGCGCCGATCATAAAGCGGTCGGTGAACCTCTCGAACAGGCGCAGCCAGTCGGCCTCAATCCTGCCGCTTTCATCTCTGACATTGACCATCGGCGAGGGGTCTCGCCTGGTCGGAGTCCTGTGCTTGATACTGCCATAAAGGTTCGATTGCCGCGCCATCAACCGCTCCCAGACATCCGCGGTGGCGGTGCCAAGTTGCGACCATCCGGCATGAGCCCAGATGATCTTGGTGTTTCTATTGTGCGCCAGCAGCCGTTCAAGCGCGGCGAGGTTGTCGTCTGTCGCCTCCATGTGGATGTCGATGGGAACGTCGTATTTGGCGGCGATGTCGGCGAGCCTCAGCATCCAGGGATGATCGGCCTTGATGATCATGTTGGCGTTCCGCTCCACCGACGGCATGTGGTGTAGCCCGATCTCTCCGAACCCCTTATATTCTCCCGACTGCATCGCCTGCTCGATGAGGCGAACGAATTTTTTTCATGCTGGGCGGTGTAGCTTCCCTTCAGGACAACCTGATGCAAAAGTCTTAATGCCTTGCCGCCATAGAGCGAGACAACCCGACGCGGATAGAGTTCGCTCATCTTGGGGAGGCCCTTATCAATCTCGGTGACGCCCTTCCATATGGACGTCGGCGACAACTCGTTGATGAAGATGTCGACGCCCCACCGGTCCATGCTGGCGAAGAACTCACTCACTGGCATGCCGTCGAATTTGAAATGAACGGCCATCTTCGATTTAGGCGGAAACTCGGGACCCAAGGGAACATAATGGCCGTGCACGTTGATGAAATGAATCGGCTCAAGGGGGGAGGCTGAAATCGAGCAAACAAACAAGAGAATACCCGTAATCATACAGGGGATCAAAAGGGTAATTAATTTCGATTTTTTCATGATCATCCTCCAGCATTGGTTATGCGATTTTATACCGCTTGATTAACAAGCTGAAAGTTTTGATAAAATTAATAACTCTACAATATCAATTTGTTACAGGCTCAAAAATCTTGTGTTGAAATCGAAGAACAAGGAAACTGTTTTTCCCGAATCAATTCAGAAATCATAGATAATGCAGGTCTTATGTTCATATGCCCAAACCTTTAATTTTTTGTCTATCAAGACTGAAAACTCCTTGCCAGCTTTTACAGTAGTGCGATTTGGCCGAAAATTTCAAGCATGGTTCCAACAATCCTCAAAATATTAAAGGCTGGAATAATGCCTTTTCATAGCCAAAGTGACCGCTAATGACTTGCTCACCAAGGAGGGCCGTTCTTTGGCCTGAATCTAGTGTAGAGCAAGGCTATGCATTACTTATGTGAACGCGGAAATATGGTACCCCGATTCCACCATTAGGTGGCTTGGCTCGCTATCCCTACCGAGAACGACAGGGTAAGGCTCCAAGCTATCCCTGCTCTTCTCGGCCTTATGACAATAAAGAACGATTAAAAAGAGACCAGAAATCGCATTCGCACAATTTTCGATGTTAGCCTCGGAAAAGTGTGAGTCTCGCTGATGCTTAACTTTGTTGTAACTATACCACCAATTGGGATTCTTTCCCGAAGCCCAATCCGACCAAGGTTTAAAAGCGAGATTGTACCTGCGTATCAACACTTCTTCGGTCGCGATCTGGGTATGTTCAGTCAGACACTCTCTGTAATCGTTAATGTTTTTATTCTTCGCCGCGCTATCCACATTCTCGCAAATGATCTTGCAAAGCACGTCGATCTCGGACCCTGCGGCAAGGAGGAGCTTCGTGTACTCAATCGAGAACGTTGAGAAATTCTGAGTCGAGAATTCGACATACCGCGAGGTCACTGCAAAATCGGCTTCCAATGCCAGGAAATGGTGCCAGTATCGATAGGTACCCATGGATTTCGGACCCTTCTACTAGTGATCAAAGCTAACAAGTTGTTCTATAGTTTCTACATTCATACTTGAGATAGAGTGCGCATTGCTTGCCAGTCTTTACAGTAGTGCAATTTGGCCAAAAATTTCAAGCATGATTCCGATAATCCCCAAAATTATAAAAAATAAAAACTGTACCTTTAATTATGCGATTTTTCTAATATCGAAAAGATTATCCGGCCATAAAGTGATCTCTTTAGTAACTTCTTTGACAACATCGTAGGGTTTTTCTTCTTTTTCGAATTGCGATTGATGGCGGAATGCCATCTCTTCCAAGGGGTTGTCCCGATACCCCCGGGTGATTGTCCCGATGGCCCAAG
>JARGFK010000144.1 GCA_029211065.1 Desulfobacterales bacterium | reverse complement strand
ATGTTGACCAGAAACATACATACACCATATATAACACCTCAGACCCCCTGTGTCAAGTGTGTCCAATGATCAGCTTTAAAAAGGGGGGCGGAGGGGGGATTTTATCAAAGTGGGAAAAGGACCTGCCGAATCCAGTTGAAAGCAAATTTAAGTAAGGCTTCATCGTCGGTTGTGATTTGATCCAACGTTTCGTTCGGTATCGCTGCCATGCCCGACAGATCTTTTTGGCAAAGATGCATCCGGAATCGATCCAAATCGTAAAGCGCCAGGGAAAACAGACGTTTTGATTCCGGGTCCAGGGGGCCGGCCGCCCGGCGGTTTTTCATACTGATGAGTTCCAGCATCCGGTCGTTCATTTCATTGTAGGTACAAAGGCCCTGTTCGACTTCCCAGGTCTTTATCGTCCAGGCTGCGTCTTCCCGGAAACCCTTACAGTGCCCCTCTTTTAACAGCAGGTAATGTTCGCTGAGTTTGGCGGTCTCCCGAGACCGGGATTTCACCCGCATCAGGGGATACATCCGGCAGGAGGAAGGTCGGTCTTCATAAACGCTGCAGCCGTGGGGTTTGACAAAAGGGCACTTGGCCGATGGGGACGCATCCGTTTTAAGGACAATAATCGGCAGTCCGGATTCCGGTCCGGTATGCTTTGTTGTATAGTGTTTGAGGAAATCAGTTGATGAAAGGCCGAGCCGGGTTTTAAGCCGCAGAATATCATAAGGCGCTAAAAACTGATTCAGGTCCCGGCAGCATTCGTTGAAGCAGCTGATTTTCCGGGAGCATGAAAACGAAAACGGTTGGTCGGGTGAAATCGGCGTATAATGAGTTTCCATGTCATTCTTCTACTTTTAAACTTGTCATGTTTTTTTTAAAACGACAGGATGTGGTAAGAGCTATCAGGTTTGGCCGGCGTGTCAACCAAAAAAAAATTCTCCAAGGACAGCGGTTATGTCGGTGGATAGCTGCGACAAAAGCAGAAAGCCGGCAGGGGGTTGCCGGATAATGCGGCAGAATTTCCCGATGTCCGACGCTATTTTTGTGGCACCTGTAAATTCCAGATATTGTGCCCGGCCCAAATGAATCAACCAGATATTGATGATGCCGACGGCAGGTCTGTTGCGGAATGCAAATTAAAGGAAATAGCGCCAAAATGACTTGACAAGCAAAATGCCGAATGATAATTATGTAGCCTTATTTTATAATGAGTAAAACACATCTTATCTTTTTGAATTTAATAGGTTTTTTGGATTTAAGGCAGCGTCGGCAGTGGCGTCGCCGCGTGTAAAAATAAAAAATGACAGGTCTGTAGACTGTTAAAATAAAAAACGGGCCAACGGGCCACGGTAATGAAGGGAGGTGCAAAAGTTTTAGGATAGAGATACAACGGTTGGACGAATGTTAATCATAGTAATTTATTTGAATGTTAAATTAGGAGGTATCATAAATGCCAAGTTTTGTAATTGCAGAAAAATGTGACGGATGTAAAGGCGGGGACAAAACCGCATGCATGTACATTTGTCCCAATGACCTGATGGTTCTGGATCCCACCGCCATGAAGGCGTATAATCAGGAGCCCGACCAGTGCTGGGAATGTTTTTCATGCGTCAAGATTTGTCCCACCCAGGCAGTTGAAGTCAGAGGCTATGCCGACTTTGTACCCCTGGGAAGCAGCATTATGCCCATGCTGGGAACCGAAGATGTGATGTGGACCTGTAAATTCAGAAATGGAAACATCAAGCGCTTTAAGTTCCCCATCCGGACAACGCCCGAAGGTGCTGCCAATGCTTACAAGGACCTGAAAGGCAAAGACCTTGACAGCCCCTTGCTGGCAACGGAAGAAGCTGACGGTAGACAACTGCCCAAACCCAAAGCCACCGTTTAGGCAGGGGCATCAGTTAACAATCAAAAAATCAGACCATTTTTGATGGATAAGTTAAGGAGGAGATAATATGGCATTACCAAACAAACCTTTGGGTGAAACAAAAGCCGTAAAGGATCCGGAAGTTGAGGAACGCGAAGTTGACATACTGATCGTTGGCGGCGGTATGGCAGCCAGCGGCGCTGCGTTTGAAATCAAGAAGTGGGCGCCGGCGGACGCCAAAATATTGCTTGTGGACAAAGCTGCCATGGAACGCAGCGGCGCCGTAGCCCAGGGCCTTTCGGCCATTAATACCTATATCGGCGAAAATACTCCGGATGATTATGTCCGCATGGTCCGCAACGACCTGATGGGTATCGTCCGGGAAGACCTGGTTTTTGACCTTGGCTGTCACGTGGACGACAGCGTCAATCTGTTTGAAGAATGGGGCCTGCCCATCTGGAAACAGTCTGAAGAGGGTAAAACCCTTGACGGAAAAAGAGGCCAGAAAATGGGGACCCTGAAAGCGGGCGCCAAACCGGTCCGCACCGGCAAATGGCAGATCATGATCAACGGCGAATCCTACAAGCGGATTGTTGCCGAAGCGGCCAAGCTGGCCTTGGGAGATGAAAACATTCTGGAACGGGTGTTTATTGTTGAACTTCTCCTGGATTCCAAAGTCGAAAACCAGATTGCCGGCGCTGTCGGCTTCTCGGTTCGTGAAAACAAAATTTACATCATCAAAGCCAAGACCATGATGATTGCCTGCGGCGGCGCAGTGAATATCTATCAGCCCCGCAGCATCGCCGAAGGCAAAGGCCGCGCCTGGTATCCGGTATGGAACGCAGGCTCCACCTACTACCTCGGCATGAAAGTCGGCGCGGAACTTTCCATGATGGAAAACCGCTTCACCCCGGCCCGCTTTAAGGACGGCTACGGCCCGGTGGGTGCATGGTTCCTGCTCTTCAAGGCCAAAGCGCTCAATGGCCTGGGTGAAAACTATGTGGCCAGCGCAGCTGCCAAGAAAGAACTTGAAAAGTATGCACCCTATGGAACGGCAGCCATTACACCGACCTGTCTGCGTAACCACCTCATGCTGTTTGAGATGAAAGAAGGCCGCGGTCCCATTATGATGGATACGGTCTCGGCATTGGCCGAACTCGGCAAGACCATGGACAAAAAAGAACTCAAGCATCTGGAGTCTGAAGCCTGGGAAGACTTTTTGGACATGACCTGCGGCCAGGCCAACCTGTGGTGCGCTACCGATACCGAACCGGAAAAGAAGAATTCGGAAGTCATGCCGACGGAACCCTATCTGTTGGGTTCGCATTCGGGCTGCTGCGGCTTCTGGGTTTCCGGACCGGATTATGACTGGGTGCCGGATTCCTACAAATGGGGCGATGCCGGCAAGGTCTACAATCGCATGACCACGGTTAAGGGCCTGTTCACGGCCGGCGACGGCGTGGGTTGCTCCGGACACAAGTTTTCTTCCGGTTCCCATGCCGAAGGTCGTATGGCGGCAAAGGCGATGGTCAAATACGTCCGCGACCATAAGGATTTTACGCCCAGCCTGAGCCAGGGCAAACAAGAGCTGGTGGATATGGTTTACAAGCCGGTGCGGGTGTTCCTGGAAAATTATCAATACACCACGGCCATGGACATCAACCCCAACTATCTCAAGCCTGCCGGCATGACGGCGCGCCTGATGAAGGCCACCAACGAGTACGGCGGCGGAACCGCCACCTACTACATGACCACCTCGAAAAACCTTGAGATTATCTTGGATATGCTCCAGGTGATGCGTGAAGATTGTGAAAAGCTGGCTGCCGGCGACCTGCACGAATTGATGCGCTGCTGGGAAATCATGCACCGCATCTGGACGGTTGAGTCCCATTTGCGGCACATCCAGTTCCGTAAAGAGACCCGTTATCCCGGATTCTACTATCAGTCGGATTATCCCGGACAGGATGACAAAAACTGGTTCTGTTTTGTCAACTCCAAGTATGATCCCAAGGCAGCAAAATGGGATATCTTCAAAAAAGACTATGTTAAGATCATAGCCGACTAATATGATCTGCCCTAGTCGATAAACCTCACCTCCAGGTGCCTAAGGCACCTGGAGGTTTTTATTAAGCCATTAATTTCATGCATTTCGTTCACCGGGCGGTATCCATAAAGACAAAGACCTGGGTTTCGGACGCCGTACCCGGATGCTTAAGGGTTTTAGAGCGAGTGCGCTAAAATGTTTAAGCATATGGGTACATAAAAAAAGGATATCGCCCGGAAAAAAAGCACCATCTTGCTCGAAACAGAACAAGCACCCGGAACGAAGGTGCCGGTCGAGCAGGAATATCATGATAACGATTAGATCTACGGAGGGATAGCATGACAGAAGATAAATCAGCCCCTGGAAGCGCAAGCATTCTGGTTGTTGGCGGCGGGATCAGCGGATTGACAACCGCGCTGGAAGCTGCCGAGGTGGGTTATGAGGTGTTTCTGGTGGAGAAAAACCCCTACCTGGGCGGAAGAGTTGCCCAACTCAATCAGTATTTCCCCAAACTGTGTCCCCCGACCTGTGGCTTGGAGATTAATTTTCGTAGAATCAAAGACAATCCGAACATAAAGGTTTTTACCTTGGCAGAGATTGAAAAGGTCGAGGGAACACCGGGTAATTATAATGTTACGATAAAATCGGCCCCGCGATATGTGAATGAAAATTGCGTGGCCTGCAATGACTGTGTCGCGGCCTGCCCGGTGGAACGGGACAATGATTTCAATTTCAACATGGACAAGACCAAGGCCATTTACCGGCCATTTGATATGGCCTTTCCCATGCGCTATGTCATTGACCCGGCGGTCTGCAAGGGGCCGGAATGCGGCAAATGCGTGGAAGCGTGCAAGTATAACGCCATTGAGCTTCAAATGGAGCCGAAAACATTGAATTTGAATGTCGGCGCCATTGTCTGGTCAACCGGCTGGACGCCGTATGATGCCGCCCGGATCGACAACCTGGGTTTTGGAAAATATCCCAATATTGTCACCAACATGATGATGGAACGGCTGGCGGCCGTCAACGGGCCCACGGGCGGCCAGATTCTGCGTCCCTCCGACGCTAAGGCGCCCCAAAGCATCGCCTTTGTCCAGTGCGCCGGATCCCGGGACGAAAATCATCTGCCATACTGCTCTTATATCTGCTGCATGGCATCTTTAAAACAGGTAACCTATGTTCAGGAGCAGTACCCCGACGCCAAGGTTTATTTTTTCTATATCGATGTCAGGGCGCCCGGACAGCGCTATGAAAAGTTTTACCAGAATATCAAAGCGGCTGAAAATGTCGTGCTGGTCAAAGGCAAGGTTGCCGAGGTCTCTGAAGACCCGGAGACCCGAAACATCACCGTGGTGGCGGAAAATGCCGTGACCGGAGAGAAGGTCCGGCAATCGGTTGAAATGGTTGTTCTGGCCACCGGTATGCAGCCCAATACCGCATTGGGGAAACTTCCCGCCGACCTTAACTATAATGCGGACGGTTTTATCATTAATGATTTTGCCAAAGGGGGTATGTTCGCGGCCGGATGTGCCAACAAGCCTGCGGATGTGGTATCATCCAACCAGAATGCAACCGGTATGGCCTTAAAAGCGATTCAAACCCTGGTGAGGAGGTAGGAGGTTAACCATGGATAAAAAATATGGTGTATATATCTGCACAGGTTGCGGCATCGGGGATGCCCTGGATATCGAGAAGCTCTCTGAAGTGCCCAAGGAAGAAGGGTACGGCGTGAAAACCCACCCGTTTTTATGCAGCAAGGAGGGCGTCGACTTTTTGAAAAAGGAAATTTCGGACGCCGGTGTCAACACCCTCTCGATTGCGGCCTGCTCACGCCGGGTGAATCATGATGTCTTCCGGTTTGACGGCTGCATTGTCGACCGTGTGAATTTAAGAGAACAGGTTGTCTGGTCGCACCCGAAAACCGAAAAGCCCGAAGATGTGGCTGACGACCAGTTCGTCAACCACCTGCAGATGATGGCCGAGGATTACGTTAAAATGGGGTTGGCCAAGATTGCAAAAATCAATCTGCCGGAGCCCTATAAACTGGATAGCATCAGCAAGAAAATTCTGGTTATCGGCGGCGGGATCACCGGTATTTCGGCCGCCCTTGATGCGGCCAAGACGGGTTATAGCGTGACCGTAGTGGAAAAGGAGAATACCCTCGGCGGGTATGCCGCCAGGATCCGCAAGCAGCTGCCGGACCAGGACCCTTATGAGGGTTTGGTATCGCCGGTTATTGCCGCTAAAATCAAGGAAGTGGAGGCTGCCGAAAACATTACGGTAAAGACCGGCACCCTGGTGGCCCGGATTGCCGGCCAGCCGGGAGAGTTTACCGTGACATTTAAAAAACCCGGTGAAAAGATAGAGTTTGATGTGCCTTTTCCCCTGCCGGACGAGATGAAGGTTGATGAGAGCGGCAAGGAGCTGGAAGCTGAGAAACTGCATGAACGCTATATGGAATATAACAAGGGCAAAAAAGACATTCTGACCCTGGACCCGGGCGGTGAAAAGTTCGGCGCCATCATCCTGGCGGCCGGATGGCGGCCCTATCGGCCCAAGGAGGGTGAATATGCGAACCTTGGGCTTGGCGCGATTGCGGATGTGGTGACCAATCATCAGTTTGAAGAGATCGCTCTCAAGGGCAAGATCCTGCGTCCGTCGGACGGCAAGGAAGCCCGGTCCGTCGTATTTATTCAAAGTCCGGGCAAAGACGGCGACGCCGATTTTGATTACTGCGGTTCGGTGACCAGCCTGGTGTCCCTGAAGCAGGCCAAGTATGTCCGGGAAGATTTCAGCGACGGCAAGGCCTATATCTTCTACCAGCACATGCGCACGCCCGGTCTTACGGAAAATTTTTACAAGAGCATTCAGCAGGACCCGGGCATCTTTTTGACCAAGGGCGAGGTGGTCAACGTTTCCAAGAATGGAGACGGGATCATCGTGGAGGCCGACAATACCCTGCTGGGTGAAAAGATCCAGGTCAAGGCCGATCTGCTGGTTCTGGCCACCGGCATGGTTCCGGCGACAGTGGATGACTCGGTGGTCAACCTGGCTTACCGCCAGGGACCCGCATTCCGGGATATCGGACTCTTTAACGGCTATTCCGATTCGAATTTTATTTGCTTTCCGTACGAAACCCAGCGGACGGGCATCTACGCGGCCGGAAGCATCCGGCGCAGCATGACCATCGAAGAGTCGGTGGAGGATGCCAGCGGTGCGGCCCTTAAGGCCATCCAGTGCCTCGAGTCGGTCAACCGGGGGGTTTCCGTGCACCCCAGGTTCGGCGACATGTCGTTTCCCGATTTTTTCTTCCAGCGCTGCACCCAGTGCAAACGCTGCACGGATGAATGTCCCTTCGGGGCCCTCGACGATGATGAAAAGGGGACGCCGAAACCGAACCCGACCCGCTGCCGGCGGTGCGGCACCTGCATGGGCGCATGTCCGGAACGCATTATCAACTTTGCGGACTACAGCATCGACAGCGTGGGGTCCATGGTGAAAGCCGTGGGGGTTCCTTCCGCAGATGATTTTGATGAGCCGCCCTTGAGAATCCTGGGGCTGGTTTGTGAAAATGACGCCTATCCGGCCCTGGATATCGCCGGTCTCAACCGGCTGACCTATTCGCCCAATGTCCGGTTTGTGCCGGTGAGATGCCTGGGATCCGTCAATGTCATCTGGATCAAGGATGCGCTGTCCCAGGGAATGGACGGTGTGTTTCTGCTGGGTTGCAAGCACGGCGATGACTATCAATGCCACTTTGTCAAGGGGAGCGAACTGGCCGATGTCCGCATGCGCAAGATCGGAGAGGCCTTAAAGAGCCTGGCCCTGGAAACAGAGCGGGTGACACAGTTCCAGATTGCCATTGATGAATATCACAAGCTTCCGCAGATTATCGACGAATTTGCGGATATGATTGAAGGGTTGGGACCGAATCCGTTTAAGGGATTCTAAATAATGGATGATTTTTGATTGATGATTGATGGTTTCAACCGCTCGGCAGCGTGAGGCGGCCCGGACAAATCGTCAATATTCAATCGTCAATATTCAATATATGGAGGTATCTACATGGCGGAACAATACCTTGTTGAGCCTGATGTCGATTTTATTAAAGAAGTTGCCGGGCTGGGGGGCGGAGATTTAAAAAAGTGTTTTCAATGCGCCACCTGTTCGGTGGCCTGCACCATTTCACCCGACACCAAGCCGTTTCCAAGAAAAGAGATGATTGCGGCATCCTGGGGGCTGAAAGACCGTCTGGTGGCCAATCACGATATCTGGCTGTGTCATAACTGCGGGGACTGCACGACCAAATGCCCGCGCGGCGCAAAACCCGGTGATGTCTTGGGCGCCATCCGGGCCTATGCCGTTGCCGACTATGCCATCCCCAAGTTTTTGGGAAAGGCGGTCAACGACCCCAAGCTGATTCCCATTCTGCTGCTGATTCCAGCGGTTCTTTTTATCGTCTTGGGATTCATACTAAATGCCGTACTCGGCCCGATTTTTGGGACCACTTTTCTTAATTTTGCACCGACCGGCGAAGAAATCGCCCAGGCCAAATTTATCCATACGACCCTGGTGGACATCATCATGATTCCCGCGTTTTTCTTTTCCGTGGCTGTGTTCGCCCTGGGACTCAAGCGATTTATCACGGATATTCACGCGGATGCGATCCGCACCGGCAAAACGGACAAGAAGGCGTTTGACCCCGTTGCAGTGGGAAAGGCACTGCTTCAGGTCATTCCGACCATTGCGACCCATCGCAAGTTTAAAGAGTGCGATGAGAACAAGGATCGTTCCACCGCCCACCTGATGGTGCTCTTCGCCTTTATCGGGCTGTTCATCGTCACCAACATTTTCTTTGTTGCATTGTATGTCCTGGGGCAGCCGGGCCCCTATTCCCAGCTGAACCCGGTAAAGTGGCTGGCCAATATCGCCGGCGTGGCCCTTGTTATCGGCGGTTTTCTGCTGGTGAAGAAACGGCTGGATAAAAAGGATCAGATCAGCAGCTACAAAGACTGGTATCTGCTGGGACTGGTACTGGCCCTGGGCCTGACCGGCCTGGGGACCGAGATAACCCGCCTGGCAGGATGGGGCGGCGTTTCCTATACGATCTATTTTATGCACCTGTTGTTTATCTTCTGCCTGTTTGCCTATACGCCTTTTTCAAAACTGGCCCATTTGGTGTACCGGACGGTGGCGCTGACTTATGATGCCTATATCAACAGAAAATAAAGTATAAGTTGCAGTTCAATGTCGTTAACTTAAGCGATTGGCTTATAGCAAATATAAAATTTCCTGGATGATACCCGGTGATTTCGGGGGTA
>JARGFK010000143.1 GCA_029211065.1 Desulfobacterales bacterium | reverse complement strand
TCTCCGGGGTTGATTTCATGAATACATCCATAGTAAATAACTGAAGTAATTGCAAGAATAATCTTTACAATGTCAAACTAATTAGTTCATAATCTTTGTCGTAATTATAAAAACCAGAGTTTCAATATTTTTCGTCATTCCGGGCTTGACCCGGAATCCAGAATATTTTCAGGTTGATGTCCATCTGGATGCCGGATCAGGTCCGGCATGACGTGAAGGAAAAGAATCCATTTTAACAATTTCGACACAGCCTCCCAGACGGGAATGACAATAATTTTGTAATTTATTTGTAGGACACGACCTTATGATGTCTTTGCGGAAGAGTTCTGTTTTTCCCTGTTGCCGTTTCTCAAACCGTTGATCCTGCCCCAGATCCCGGGCCGTAACTCCGCCAGCACCATGCCCACAAAAATGAATCCGCCGCCGATTAAATGCTGCTCCAGCAGGGGTTCGCCCCCGTACAGGTGGGCAAACAGGGCGCCGAACACCGGCTCGGCCGTAAAAATCAGCGCCGTTCGGGTCGGTGACGTGTAGCGTTGCGCATGGGTTTGCACGGCAAAGGCAAACACGGTGCAAAACAGCGCGGTGACTAAAATAGCGCCCCAGGCCGGAGGCGGCACATAGAGGGTAAAGCTGCCGGTTCCCAGGGCAAACCCCATACAAAGCAAAGCGACAACCCCCATCTGCCAGGTGGCCAGGGCCATGGTATCAAATTTAGGGGCATAATACCCCGTCATCATGATATGGATGGACACCCAGACCGCGCAGATAAACACCAGGAGATCGCCCCGGTTCCAGTCCGAAGGACCGCCGCCGGTGAGAAAATACAGACCGGTAAAGGCAAAAAAGACGCCCAAAACGGCAAAAGGGGCCGGCGCCCGCCTCAAAAAAACCAGCGAAAGGATCGGCACCATGACAACGTTCATACCGGTCAGGAAAGCCCCGTTGGTTGCGGAGGTGTGGGTCAGGCCCCAGGTCTGAAAGGCAAACGCGCCAAAAAGAAATACGCCCAGAAAACCGCCGGCAAGTGCTGTCTGGAGATGAAAAGGCCATATTCTTTTGCGGAACAAAACAACCATCACCACAAAGGCGAGGCCGAAGCGGATGCCTAAAAAAACGTACACATCCATATATACCACGGCGTCCTTTACAATGACAAAGGTAGCCCCCCAAAAAAATGTGACGGCAAACAATAAAAAATCCATCCAGAGCTGATGGGATCGTGTAGCCATGCCTAAATTTCCCCTTTTAAAAGATGCTATCCATAGCAAAGATTTTCTCCGGTGTAAACCGAGGGGCGGATCAAAATTCTTATCGACTGCCAATAAAGGTAAAAATCGGCCCGACAATTTACAGTGAATTACTGCATTGGCCTTCATTGGTTGACATTTCACCGGTTTTATAGCTATACATTTTTATTCATATCAGAATCCATTACCCTGACACCTGTAAGGAGGACGGGATGAGAGAAAAACAGGAAGCAATAGAAATCGAATGCCCCAAGTGCAAATATACCCAGATCGTTTATATCCCTAAAGAAGAAATTCTCAAATGTCCGAAATGCAACGTTCAAATGGTGATCCGGGAACTTCTCGACGAAGGCAAAGCCTATTGAATCCAAACGCGTGTGGTAATCAGGTTACTTAAGACGACTTAATACATTAAACAAACACAAGGAGGTTAGAGATGAATCGATTGTTAAAAGGAATGGTCGTGTTTTTAGCTGTTTTTACCCTGTTGTCCGCTCCATTGCTGGCGGCGGACATCGAATTGGCAAAGAAATCCACCCTGGAACAAATTCTGCAGAAAGGTGAGCTCCGGGTCGGCTTTGAAGCCGGCTACATGCCCTTTGAAATGACGGACAAGAAAGGGCAGTTTGTCGGTTTTGACATCGATGTGGCCAAAGAAATGGCAAAGGCCATGGGGGTGAAGTTTGTACCGGTCAATACCGCCTGGGATGGGATTATCCCCTCGCTCATCACCGCCAAGTTCGACATCATCACGAGCGGCATGACGGTCACCCAGGAAAGAAACCTCAAAATAAATTTCGCCAACCCGTATATTGTTGTGGGCCAGACGGTACTGATCAACAACAAACACAAAGGGACCGTTAAATCTTACAAAGATCTCAACAAGTCAGCCTACATTGTTACGTCCAAGCTGGGAACCACCGGAGAGCAGGCCGTCAAACGAATGATCCCCAAATGCACCTATAAATCATTTGAAACCGAAACCGAAGCCGTCCTTGAAGTGGTCAACGGTAAGGCGGATGCGTTTGTTTACGATCTGCCCATGAATGTGGTATTCATGGCGCAGCAGGGACAGGGTAAACTCACTTTCCTGGACAAGCCGTTTACTTTCGAACCGCTGGCCTGGGCAATCAACAAGGGGGATCCCGATTTTATGAACTGGCTCAACAATTTTCTGTGGCAAATCAAAAACGACGGCCGCTATGACCGCATCTATCAAAAGTGGATCAAAAGCACCGATTGGATCAAGGACGTCCAGTAGAAAGCGGTTTCTGTGAGAAATTTACCAGGAAACCGACCTGTCTAAAATCCCCCCCTTCCCCCCTTTTTTTAAAGGGGGGCGCCGGGGGGATTTTAGAGGATCCGCTTATAGCAAAACATGGTACTCACGTACCAAATAATGAATATAGTTTGATATAATTTATATTGTTGAAGGGGCAGTCGATGGCTTTCAGTCCAAGCGACACTCGCATGCAGAGCAAGGCAACCTATTACTTCTGGGTAGGTGTCTTTATCGTGTTTATGCTGGCCGTTTTTTCCGGAACTTATTACGCAACCTTGAAGGTGGATTATGTCTGGCGCTGGTACCGGGTGCCGCAATACTTCTTCTTTAAAGACCATGTTGAAATCCGTTCAGAGATCCAGGGCGAAGTGAATAAAATCGTCCGGCAGAACAAAGAGACAGTTGTTTATATCAGCGGCAGCGGCGACCAGGCAAAATATACCGTCCCGGCCGGGAGCCTGCGCGTAGCGGAAAACGACTTCATCAATCCGGGCGATGTCCTAGGTTCATACGAAAAGTGGAAGGTCGGCATCTTACTGAGCGGACTCTGGCTGACCCTCAAAGTCAGCGTGGTGGGGATCGTCATCGGGATCTTTATCGGCCTTTTTGCCGGTCTGGCGCGCTTATCCGCCAACCCTGCCTTTAAATGGACGGCCATTACCTATGTGGAACTGATCCGGGGATCGCCCCTGCTGGTGCAGATTTTCATCTGGTATTTTGTCATCGGTACGGTCGTCAATACCATGCTGGCGGGCAGGGGCTTGGGCCAGCTGCCGCCCCTCTGGTTCGGCGTGGCCGCCCTGGCGTTTTTTGCAGGGGCGTATGTGGCTGAAATTGTCCGGGCAGGCATTCAGTCCATTCACCGCGGTCAAACCGAAGCCGCCCGTTCTCTGGGCATGTCCTATGCCCAGAACATGCGCCATGTCGTCCTGCCCCAGGCCCTTCGCCGCATATTCCCGCCGCTGGCCGGTCAGTTCATCAGCCTGATCAAGGATTCATCCCTCTTGGGGATCATCGCCATCCGGGAGCTTACCAAGGCCACCCGCGAAGTGGTCACCACCAGCCTGCAGCCCTTTGAGCTCTGGTTCATGTGTGCATTGCTGTACCTGGTCCTGACGTTTGCGCTGTCCATGTTCCTGCAATATTTGGAAAGGAGAACCATAACCTAGTGATCGATGTAAAAAATGTGTCCAAATTTTTTTATGTGCCCCATGAAGTCAAAGCCCTGAACGACGTTTCATGCAAAATCGAGGCGGGCGAAGTGGTTGTGGTCATCGGGCCGTCGGGATCCGGCAAGAGCACCTTGCTGCGGTGTCTCAACCGGCTTGAGGTGGCTGACGAAGGGCACATCTTTGTAGACGGCATCGACATCATGGACCGCAAAACCGACATCAATAAAGCCCGGGCGGAAATGGGGATGGTTTTTCAATCCTTCAACCTTTTTCCCCATAAAACCACCCTGGAAAATGTGACCCTGGCCCAGACGGTGGTGCGCAAGCGCTCCCCTGAAGACGCCCGGCAAAAAGCCATGGCCCTGCTCAACAAAGTCGGCATTCCGGACAAGGCCAACGTTTATCCCGATCGGCTCTCGGGCGGTCAGCAGCAGCGCGTGGCCATTGCCCGGGCCCTGGCCATGGACCCCAAGGTCATGCTGTTTGACGAGCCCACATCGGCCCTGGATCCTGAAATGATCGGCGAAGTCCTTGATGTCATGCAAACCCTTGCCCGGGAAGGGATGACCATGGTCGTCGTCACCCACGAAATGGGGTTTGCCCGGGGAGTGGCCAACCGGGTCCTTTTCATGGACTTTGGCGCCATCGTAGAGGAGGGGACGCCCGACACCCTCTTTGACAATGCCCAGCATGAACGCACCCGGCTTTTTCTGAGCCAGATTTTATAAACCGACAAATGAACAACCCCATCCAAGACCCACCTGATGCCGAGCGGATTCAACACCTGGCACTAAAGGTCGGCGCTGTCGTGTTCTGCCGCCTGCTGCTGAATACGGCCCGGCGGTTTGCATATCCCTTTGCCCCGGTATTAAGCCGCGGCCTCGGGGTATCGTTGACCGCTTTTACCTCCATCATTGCCATGAATCAGGCCACCACGCTGCTGGGCATGTTCTTCGGCCCCCTTGCCGATCGACTGGGATACCGGCTGATGATGCTGGCAGGTTTGGGGCTTTTAACGGTGGGGATGTTCCTTGGCGGAATCCTCCCTTTTTATGGGGTTGTCATGGCCGGTCTTTTCCTGTCGGGTCTGGGCAAAAGTGTTTTTGACCCGGCCTACCAGGCCTATTTTGCTGAAAACGTCCCCTATTCCCGCCGGGGAATGGTCATCGGCATTATCGAAATGAGCTGGGCCGGCAGCACCCTGGTGGGCATCCCGCTGGTTGCGGTTCTGATCGATCGGCTGGGGTGGCGCGCCCCATTTTTTGTTTTAGGGGGCCTGGGGCTTTTGGGAACCGCTGCGGTTCGGCTGTTCATACCCAAAGACGATAAAGCCGCATCGGTGCGTTCAAGCCTCCTTGATTTCGGCCGCACCTGGCGGCCGCTCCTGCGGGACCGGACCTCGCTGGGCGCCTTTGGCTTTGCTTTTTTTGTCAGCATCGCCAATGACAATCTCTTTGTGGTGTATGGCGCCTGGCTGGAAAGCGCATTCGGGTTGAGCATTGTCGCCATCGGCATCGGCACGGGCCTCATCGGAGCGGCCGAACTGTGCGGCGAGCTGCTCACAGTTAGTCTGGCCGACCGCTTCGGCCTGAAACGCTCGGTCTTTCTCGGCCTGGGACTATCGACGTTGACCTATGCTGCTTTGGCCTTCAGCGGCCGGACGCTGCTATCCGGGTTGGCGAGTCTTTTTTTTATTTTTTTCACCCTGGAGTTTACCATCGTTTCTTTTTTATCCCTCTGTACGGAACTTAAACCAAAATCCCGGGCCACCATGATGGCGGGTTTTTTTGCAGCCGCCGGCCTCGGCCGCATCATCGGCGCCCTGATGGGCGGGCCCATCTGGCTGGCCGGCGGAATTTCAGCAACCGGCACGGTTTCTGCAGCCGTCAGTTTACTGGCGCTGGAATCGCTCTTGTGGGGGTTAAAAGGCTGGGAGCGGCGTTAGCGGTAATGATGCCTACACCTCTTTAAGACTGTTTAAAGCGCATCCTGTATTTTGTAAAGAATATCATCATAGGGATGTCGGTAAAGGCCCTGCTTCAGGCGCCGTTGGTCCAGGATATGTCCCACGAATCCGATAGAGCGACCAATCACAAAAAGGGCATTTAAGGCTTCCAGTTCCACAAATTCCCTGACTTCATCCTTGTTAAAACCGATCCCCCTGAACAGGTCGCAGCATAACGTCCCCACACAGCCGTCCACATTCAGGATCAGGTTGTCCCGCTTGGATGTCGTTATCTTCTCCACCGCCAGGGCATAGTCCAGATAGGGGGTCAGGGGAAAATTCGCTTTGGCATACCCGTTTAAAATCTCCACGCGCTTATCCGGGTTGGTCACCGACTTGATGCGATGACCGATCCCGGGTATGTTGCGTCCGGCGGTTTTCATGTCGTTCACAAGACTTTCAGGAGGTCTGCCTTCATCGCAATATTTCGTAAACAGCAGGGCCGCGTCATTGATGGCCCCGCCGAATCGCGGACCGATCGTTAAGAGACCGCTGGTCAGCGCGCTGACAAGGTCCTTGGCCGCCCGGGCCGCCACAATCGCATTATGGGCTCCGGAAACCGCCGGTCCATGATCCGCCGTAATCTCCAATACCATCTCAAGAAAGCGCGTGGCCCATCCGGGCAGTTTGCGCTTGAACCACAACAGGCCGATCACCCCGCCGATGCCGTAATCCTGCTCAACAATGCTGGAGATCGGAACCCCGCAGTACTTCAACTCCTCACCGCGCTCATCCGAAATGGTGCACACAAAGTTGGTCGACCGCCGGATCGTTCCGGCGCGAAGGGCCATATCGTAATTCTGGGGAACAGTCGGCGTTTGCGGCTCCGGTCTTGGGACAATGATGCCGCTTTTTACAAGAGAATCATAGACGTCTTTGATCTTATCGCCAAAATCGTCAAAGGAGGTCGGCACAATCGCCCCGGCGTCTTTAAACGCCTTATTTTTGAGTTCGGCCCGCTCCCGGGCCGAGCCGGCCCGGGCGCCGGCATGGCCGAATTGAATCTCCGCCGGAAAAATCTTGGAACACGAACCGATGTTCCAGGCCACTACCGGCTTGGTAATCCTTCCTTCCCTCAAGGCATCCACCACCGTATATTCATCCGTGCCGCCGATTTCGCCCAGGATCACAATGATCTTTATATCCGGGTTGTGCTCAAACCGCATCACATGATCGATATAGGTACTGCCCGGATATAAATCCCCGCCGATGGCAATCCCTTCATATACGCCATCGCTGCTGCGCGAAATAATATTATTGATTTCGTTGGACATCCCTCCGGATTTGGACACATAGGCCACACTGCCCGTCCGGTGCAGCTTTGACTCAATGATATTTTCCAGAGTGCCGCCGGTGTTGCCGATCTTAAAGGCTCCGGCTGCAATGCCCCCCACCGTGGCTGGTCCGATGATCCATTTGTGCTTCTTTTTTGCTACCGCCGCCAGCCTGCGGGCATCTCTTTCCGGTATCCCTTCGGCAATAATGGCAACCGTCCGGATCGTTTCAGCTTCCAGCGCCTCCAAGGAAGTCGCATAAGCCGAGCGGAACGAGGCAAAGTTGATAAAAACGTCCGCCTGGGGATGATCAGCGATTGCCTCGGCCGGGGTCCGGTACATGGAAATAAAAATCTCTTCCGTCCCCCAGAAGCACTTATGCAGACCGCTGCGGGTGGGATTGATTATGGCCGCAACGCTGGGGGTCTCCCGCCTGCAGGCGTAGTCAAAATCCAGCATGCGCTGCGCCGCATTGGCCTGGAAGCCATAAACGAGCGCCTGAGTACTTTTATCAAAGAGGGAATAATCATTGTTCTCAGGCATTTTCTGCCTCCTTTGCAAGCAGTGCCGTTTTTACAATCCGCGTCATGTGCAATTCCGGGCCGTACACATGGATCGGAATACCCAAAGACCGGCCCAGCATCTTCATGTTGTTTAAGCCGGTCCCGTAGTTGGGCCCGCCCCGTCGCACATAGATCGATACCTTGGTGTCGATCAGCTTCTGGGCATATTCCCTGATGGCCTTGATAATGCCGGTAAAGGTCGACGCCACATCGGTAAAATTGGCGATGCCGCCCCCAATGATCAGCACCTTGCCCCTCGGGTCTTCTGTGCGGCACATCAGATCAAGGACCGTTTTGGCGTATTCATAGGTCTCGTCGGTGCTGGGGTTGCCGCTGTACTCGCCATAGTTTGCCAGTTCCTTGCCGAACCCCAGGTCCACCACCGTATCGGCATAGATTACGCTGGCCCCGCCGCCGGCCACCATGGTCCAGATTCGCCCCGCGGGGTTGAGCACGCTGAGCTTCATGGAGGCGCCGCTTTTTCGGTCCAGTTCTTTGACATGGGCTTCTTCCTGCGTCAGCCGGCGGCCAAAAGGGGCCGGAAATTCCAGATCGCCCCATTTTTTACCGCTTTGAAAAAAGGCCGTGTCATCGAGCCGGGCCACCAGATCAAGCGGGACAATGCTATCCCCCGAAAAAATAAACGGATTGATCTCAAGATAGGTAAAGCTCATGTCGGCATAAAATCGAAACAATCCCTTAATAAAATTTGCCAGAAGCTGCCTGCGCTTTACCGGAAGGTCCTGGGGCAGTTTACGCAACACTTCCTGATCGTCGATATCCGCTAGCACCGGCACCTTGATCGTTATAACCGTGTGCCAGAGCGCTTCAATGTCCATGCCGCCCTGGGTGGAAAAATAGATCTGATCCTCTTCCCTTTCAGACTTGATGGCCACATAATACTCTTCCTCATGGGGGACATGCTCCTCTATCAGAAAATGCGTGAGCTTATCGGTCACCGCGCCGATGGTCACATCCCTGTTCATCCGCTCTCTGATCCAGTCAAGGGCTTTGTCCAGTGTCGCGTCCACCAATACCAAATTATGTTTGCCGCGTTTTCCAAAAAGCTGATCCGGTTTGACCACCAGTTTTTTTTGAAGCAGCCAGCCGTGTTGCTCGGACAGTGTCTCAAGATGGGTTTCAGGCGTCACCAGAACCCCCGCACCCCCGTATGGATTTTCTTTGCCGAAATACTCCGTCCAGTACCTTGCCAGCATCCGCTTGGCATCATACTCTCTGATCGCCCGTTGAGCCATTTTTTTGTCCTAATAATTATGCTTCCTTATTTGTTCAGATGGATTTCATTATCCGTGTCAACAGCAGGCTTGACAACCGTTGTTTCACCCGACATCCTGCAGGATTTTCGGTTTTTTGAGCAGGGGATAAACGATGGATACCAGCGCGCCTGCCAGCAGCACCACGCTGATGGGCCGGGTGACCAGGATAAGGGGACTGCCGAAGGACAGCAGCAGCGAGCGCCGCAGCGACAGTTCCGCCAGGTCCCCCAGCACCAGGCCCAGCACCGCCGGGGCCACCGGGTAGCCGTATTTTCGCATGAAGTAGCCGATCACCCCGAAGGCGAACATCAGATAGAGCTCATCCATGTTGTTGCTGATGCCGAACGCCCCGATGGTGCAAAGGATCATGATGGCCGCCGAGAACACCGAGTACGGCAGTTTGTTGAGCTGCAGAAACAGCCGGATGCCCCCGACGGTCAG
>JARGFK010000142.1 GCA_029211065.1 Desulfobacterales bacterium | reverse complement strand
CAACAGGGTGTCTTGGCTCCTCCATAACCGCATACTACACCATGTGGTCGGTTGAGTAAAGTGCATACCCACTATTCAAAAAATAAAAGTTAAAGCGAAAAGTCGATGGATCGTTATGCCAAAAAGGGAACCTGTTCGGACTGTAAAGTCTGCAAGGCATACCTTCGCGCAGCCGGCAGGAATCAATTAATGAAAGAATCCGCCTGTATCGAAGGGAAAGAGGTGAATGCGGATCGAGTCGGAACCCGGTCCCTGCCAAAGGGCGCCGCCCCGTTCCGGTGCGGATCGACCGGGACGTCGATCCCTGCATCCTGATTTACGATTTTTTGTAGGGAACGGGTTCCACCCCGTTCCGTATTCCACAATTTTCGTAGGGAACAGGCTCTGTCCTGTTCCATTGCGGATCGGCACGGAGGCCGATCCCTACGTCCCGATTTACGATTATTTGTAGGGAACGGGTCCACCCCGTTCCGTTACGGATCGAGACGGAGCTCGATCCCTACAATCATTGAAACCATCGTGTCTCGTAGAGAACAGGTTCCCATTCGATTACCGCATGGCCGTGAACTCGGGTCCTAACGGCCTGCCGCAACGGCATCCCGTTCCGCATCGAAGGGGAAAATTGAAGATTACCCCCTTTTAAAGAAAGCGAGGATTTTAGCCAAAAAGCTTTTTCCCGATTTCCCCATGCCCAGAGCCGCCATTATCTCTTTTTCATTATACCCGACAATCACCGCCTTGCCGATCACAATGGTCGGAAATGAGCATTCGGGGTTAAACGCCTTAATATCCTCAAGAACCGCTTTGCGGTCCTGATCATTGAGCATATCGACATCCTTGAAAACATACTCGACCTTGCACTCGCTCAACAGGCGCTTGGTCGCATTGCAGTGGCTGCAGGTGCTCAGCGAATAAACCAGAACATTTTCAGTCATCGTCTCAGCCCTCCGTTAAAAAAGATGATGCTTGCCTATTATGGTTTTATAAAATAGGAGAAACAAAGATTAAAAGTCAAGAAAAGGAATAGGGCGTGTTCAGCTATCCCCGTATTAAAAATAAGATTGTTGCCAGAATAATCACCCGTTTTCCATCCCTGGCCAAACGCCTCGTCGATTCCTACATTCCCCGGGAGTCGGAAGACATCCCCTGGACGCCAATAACAAAGCCGCTCCATCAAAGCCGGGTTGCCTTGATTACAACGGCCGGCGTGCACCATAAAACCCAGACGCCATTTGACATGCAGGACCCGGACGGCGATCCGACATACCGGGAAATTAACGCCGGGACTTCCCTGTCCGACCTGATGATTACCCACGATTATTATGACCATGCCGATGCGGACAAAGACATGAGTATCGTATTTCCCCTGGATCGTCTGAATGAATTCCAGCAGGAAAAAATAATCGGCCCCTTGGCGGATTTCCATTACAGTTTCATGGGGCATATCGACGGGCCCCATGTTTCAACCCTGATTACCCGAAGCGCTCCTGAGATTGCCCGCAAGCTTAAAGCCGGCGCTACGGATATCGCTCTGCTGACGCCGGGCTGAGCCATATGCAATCAATCCGTCGGATTGATCCAGCGCGAAATTGAAAAAGCCGGCATACCCACCATCGGCATTACCATCGTGAGAAATTATACTGAAAAAGTAAAACCGCCCCGCAGCATCTTTTTAAAATGGCCCTTCGGCCATCCCTTGGGCGAACCCTTCAAGGTTGCCCAGCACCGGGCGGTTTTAACAAAAGCGTTTGAGGCCCTGTATCAAATCAACACCCCGGGAGAGATTGTTGACATTCCCTTTCGTTGGAAAAGAGAAACGTATTGATTTAGGAGGTCCCCGACAAGCTGATCATCAGCAACGAACGGATCGCGCAACTTATGAAGATGGACGCGTTTACCCGGAAAGAGTAAAGAAATGCTTTTTCTGGCCCCTGCCCCCTGATCCTGGCAATTTTGCAAATTTTTTGTAGGGAACTATAGCCGGTTCCGAAGCGGGTCGACGGGGACTTCGACCCTTACACTCGTTTGTAATATGTTCCTGTAGGGAACAGGCTCCCATTCGACGACCTCATGGCCTTGAGCCTGCCGAAACGGTGTCTCGTCCCTGGATCGAGGCGGAGCTCGATCCCTACGAGGGATTACACTGTTTTGATGCGGATCGGCACGGAGGCCGATCTGTAGGGAACGGGCTCTGCCCCGTTCCTGGATCGAGGCGGAGCTCGATCCCTACGAGGGATTACACTGTTTTGATGCGGATCGGCGCAGAGGCCGATCTGTAGGGAACGGGCTCTGTCCCGTTCCGTCGGATCGGCGCAAAGGCCGATCCCTACATCCAATTACTGGGCGGAGCGACCACGCCAGCGCTTGGCCGACCCCTACATCAAGATCACCACCGGATCATGGCGCTCCCCCAGGTCAACCCCCCACCGAAAACCGGCATGCAGACTAAATGATCGGGTCGGATGCTGCCGTCCCGGATCGCCTCATCAAGGGCAATGGCACAGGAAGCCGAAGAGATGTTTCCATATTTATGAAGGGTGATGTAAAATTTTTCCATGGGGATATGCAGGCTCTTGGCAATGGATTGAAACATCCGGATGTTGGCCTGGTGCGGGATAAACCAATCGACGTCATCAACCGTCAAGCCATTATGCTGTAACGCCTCCTGGATGGACTCAATAAAATGCCTCACCGCCACACGAAAACTTAAATTGGCTTCAATCATATTCAGATAATGAAGCCCCTTTTCGACGCTTTCATGGGAAATCGGGGTTGTCTTTGAACCACCCCCCGGCAACAGCAAATCCTGCCCATTGGCGCCGTCTGTGTGCAAATGGGTCGACAGCAATTCCGGCCCCTTGCTTGCCCGACTCAGGACCGCCGCCCCGGCCCCATCCCCCCATAAAATACAGCTGCTGCGGTCCTGCCAGTTAAGGGTGCGGCTCATGACCTCCGCCGCCACCACCAGAACATGGCGGCAAGTGCGGTTCTGCAGATACTGGACCGCCGCGTTCAGGCCGAAAACAAATCCCGAACACGCCGCCGTAATATCAAAGCTGAACGCCTGGGGAGCGTTCAGCTTGGCCTGCAGCCAGTTGGCAGCAGCCGGGCAGCAAGTATCCGGTGTAATCGTTGCCATAATAATCAGATCAATGTCGGCGGCCGATAAACCGGCGGCTTTGAGTGCGTTCCGGGAGGCTTGAAGGCCTAGATCCGATGTCGCAACTTCCGGCGCGGCAATTCTTCTTTCGCTGATCCCGGTGCGTTTGATAATCCACTCATCGGTGGTTTCCAGGCCCATGGCTTGCAGATCAAAATTGGTGAGCACCCTTGGCGGCACATACGACCCTGTTCCCAGAATTCGAATAGATTCCATCGCTAATCTGCTTTCTTGAAAAAATCCCCCTGACCCCCTTTAACAAAGGGGGAAATTATTCTCCTCCCTTTCATAAAGGGAGGCCGGGAGGGATTTTTATTCGCCAGAGTTCTTTAACAAATTGAAATATCATCGTATTTATGCTCACATATACTTAGGCGCAGTTTTCAGCAGCCTGATAGAACATAGTCAGATTGGGCTGTGGGGTCAAGCAAAATTCAGCCCGATAATCGATCCCAGGTATTCTTCGCTTCGGTTTCCATGCGATCATTGGCACGGCCTGAATCGCCGCTTGGGGGCGTGGGCTTAACGCCCCGTAGCCGGGCAATGCGTTCGGCCAGAGGCGGGTGTGTCGAAAACAGGCCGGTAAAAC
Organism: Desulfobacterales bacterium; assembly: GCA_029211065.1. Lineage (NCBI taxonomy): Bacteria > Pseudomonadati > Thermodesulfobacteriota > Desulfobacteria > Desulfobacterales > Desulfobacterales bacterium. The sequence continues at coordinate 5,551 of JARGFK010000142.1, read as the reverse complement.
TGCTGCCTGACAGCGGGTTGACGATAAACATGTGAGCCGTGGATGGATTGGCCTGCAGGGGGAGTCTGCCGGAATAGGCTCCCAGTTTTTCCAGTGCGCGGGCCAACCCCTCGGGATGTCCGGCAAAACCGGCGCCGGTTTTATCGGCCAGATATTCCCGGGATCGGGATATGGCCATTTGAATCAGCATTGCCGCCAGCGGCGCCAATATCGACATCACGATCAACCCGATGCCGCCCATCCGGTTTTCTCCGTCATTGCTCCGACCGCCGCCCAGGAGCACCGACCAGCGCGCCATGGTGGCCAGCAGCATAATGGCGCCGGCCATGGTGGCGGCAATCGACCCGATCAGGATGTCCCTGTTTTTGACGTGGGCCAGTTCATGGGCCAGTACACCCATGATCTCCTCCCGGCTCATCAGTTTGAGCAGCCCTTCGGTGACGGCCACAACCGCATGTTCCGGGTTCCGACCGGTGGCAAAGGCATTGGGGGTCTCCTGGGGAATAATGAATATCTTGGGCAGGGGCAGACCGGCCCGCTGGCATAGGGTGCGAACCATTTCATAGATTTCCGGTCTTTCCTGGGCGGTGACTTCCCGGGCGCTGTACATGGCCAAAACGATTTTATCTGAAAACCAGTAGCTGAAAAAATTCATGCCGGCTGCCAAAACCAGCGCAATGATCATACCCTGGCGGCCGCCCAAAAACTGCCCGATCCACAGAATCAGTGCGGTCATGGTCGCCAGCAAAATCGTGGTTTTTATTTGATTTCCCATTTGTGTTACCCCTTTTAATTAAGAACAATATATCATTCTTGTTATCCGCAAATTACGCTGAATAAATTATATGATCAATTTTTAAAAAATCAACATTTTCCGCTGGCGCATCCGGTGTAAGCACTTGTAGGGATCGAGCTCCGCCTCGATCCACGCCTGTAGGGATCGGCCTCCGTGCCGATCCGGCATTATTTTGTCGGGACCTGCCTCTGCCCCGATCCGCTGCAACCGGCGTTTTTACGGCTCGCGTCAACCCAATGGAACGGGATAGAACCCGTTCCCTACAAACAATTGGCGCTGTTGGAACGTAGGGATCGACGTCCCCGTCGATCCGCCCTGATACGGGGCAACTATTCTTGTAGGAATCGGCCTCTATGCCGATCCGTCGTTGTTTTTGTTGGGATCGACCTTCGCCTCGATATGAACTTCCTTGACAGACTTGCAGGAAAGCCGTAAACTATTTTCATCTTACATTAATCTTACTTAACGGGAGGGAAAGGAATGGAAACCACCCGGTTGTCGGAAAAAGGCCAAATTGTGATACCCAAACGGGTTCGAGATACCCGTGGATGGGAAGCTGGAATCGAATTTCTAATCGAAGAATTAGAAGACGGGGTCAAGCTGAAACCTGTCAAGCCATTTGAAGAGACCACGCTCAATGACGTTTTAGGATGCACGCGCTATAACGGAGCGAAAAAAACCCTGAAGGATATGGAAGTTGCCATTGCAAAGGGGGCGAAAGAAAGCCGATGATTGCAGTTGATACGAATATCCTGATCAGAGTTTTGACGAAAGATGACCCTGTTCAGGCCAAGCGGGCAGCCCGGCTGTTGGAAGTCAATGACATTTTTATTGCTATGACTGTTATACTGGAAACCGAATGGGTACTGCGACATGCCTATGCTATCGAGCGGAAAACCATCCAGCAGGCCTTCCGGAAGCTCTTAGGGCTCCCGAATGTGCATGTCGAAGATCCCAATAGTCTTTTTCGCGCCATACGCTGGTATGAAACAGGGCTCGACTTTGCAGATGCGCTCCACCTCGCATCGGGCTTAAAGTCAGAATCATTTGCAACCTTTGAAAAGAAAATGATACAAAAGGCATCCAAACTGACTTCAATTCAATTCATCATGCCCTGATTTCCAACAATTGTAAAATCTGGAACCCTTGACCCTTTTCGCTTAAGTACTTGGAAATACAATTTGATAAGGCTAATTCAATTATGGCATTTCACCAAAAATCGTCCCTGTTGTGCCCCAACTGCCGCAAGCTCATCAGCGCCGATGAATCCCGTTGTCCATACTGCGGCATCTCATCGCCCGGTTCAGGCTGGCGCAACAATTTCCTGACGCGCATACTCAGCCATACCGATTTTATGATCCGCGCCATTATTTTTACCAATGCAGGCATGTACCTGTTGACCGTTTTGTTTAACTCCGCAAACCCGGGAATGTCCATGAACCCGCTGACATATCTGTCGCCGGACAATACCAGCCTGATGCTGCTGGGGGCCACCGGCACCTTTCCCATAGACCGGCTGCAGCGCTGGTGGACGATTCTGTCGGCCAATTACCTCCATGGCGGGATTCTACATATTCTTTTCAATATGTTCGCCTTCTGGCAGCTTGCCCCCCTGGTGGCCCGGGAGTATGGAAACTACCGGACGTTTATCATTTATACCCTTGGCGGCGCCTGTGGTTTCCTGGTCTCTTACCTGGCCGGGGTAACCTTTACCATCGGCGCATCTGCTGCGGTATGCAGTCTGATCGGCGCGACCCTTTACTATGGTAAAAGCCGCGGCGGTCTTTATGGCCAGATCATTTACAAGCAGGTTGGGGGCTGGGCAGTGGGAATCTTTATTTTTGGCTTCCTGGTGCGAGGAATCAACAACTGGGCCCACGGCGGCGGCATGCTGGCCGGCATCTTGCTCGGGATCATGCTGGGCTACCGCGAAAAAAAAGCGGAAACGTATATCCATCGCGCCCTCGCAACAGCCTTGCTGGTGGTGACGGTATTGACCCTCATATGGGCGCTTTTTTCCGGAATTTATTACCGTGTGACAGGATAGGCTCTGTAGGGATCGAGCTCCGCCTCGATCCGTGAACGGGGCAGCGCTCTTTTGTAGGGATCGAGCTCCGCCTCGATCCGGGAACAGGGTGCCATTTCGGCACGCTCAAGGCCGTAAGGTCATCGAATGGGAACCCGTTCCCTACAAAAATCGGCACCGTTGGGGCGTAGGGATCGAGCTCCGCCTCGATCCGGGAACAGGGTGCCATTTCGGCACGCTCAAGGCCGTGAGGTCATCGAATGGGAACCCGTTCCCTACAAAAATCGGCACCGTTGGGGCGTAGGGATCGGCCACGCCCCGGCGTGGTCGATCCGCACCGAAATGATCTAAAACCTTTTGTAGGGATCGGCCTCCGTGCCGATCCGGATAAATATGGAAAACCCAAAAAGATATCCGCCCAAACCGGATAGAAAACGACTCAGATTAAAAGGGTTTGACTATTCCAATCCCACCCAGGTGTATTTTCTCACAATCTGTGCAAGTGAAGGCACAAGTCCCTTTCTCGATAAAGACCTGTCGACACAAATAATTAAATCCGTCTTATTTTACAGAAATCAAAAAGGAATCCGTCTATACAGCTATTGTGTGATGCCCGATCATTTTCATTTGGTTATGTCTCCGGCAAACGGTTTCGGCGTCTCTCAACTTGTCCGAAATTTGAAAACTTACACCACGAAGCTCGCACAGGAGAAAGGATTAAACGGAAAACTCTGGCAGAAAAGCTTCTATGATCACATCCTACGGAAAGATGAAAGTCTGCTGAAGATATGTGAATATGTCTTTGCAAACCCTGTGAGAAAGGGCTTGGTGGCTAGGCCTGAAGAATGGGCTTATTCGGGAATGCCGGATCCTTTGCCACTGTAGGGATCGAACTCCGTCTCGATCCGCACCGGAATAGGGTAACGTCTTTTTGTAGGGATAGAGTTCCACCTCGATCCGCACGGAAGGGGTATCGCCCTTTTGTAGAGATCGAGCTCCGCCTCGATCCGCGAACGGGGCAGCGCTCTTTTGTAGGGATCGAGCTCCGCCTCGATCCGCACGGAAGGGGTATCGCCCTTTTGTAGGGATCGAGCTCCGCCTCGATCCATGAACGGAATGCCGTTTCGGCAGGCCGTTCCACCATGAGGTAATCGAATGGGAACCCGCCACACATACGGCGGACAAGCCCGCTCCCTACAAGCACGGAATAACTATGGACGACGAACACTTCCACCAACTTCTGGACTTTTTTGAACTTTCCCGGACAGGGTATCGCAAGGTCCGCAAGGGGGTCAAAAAACGCATCCGCCGCCACATGCAGCAGCTGGGCTGCCGCGATATCCACACATACCTTTCCTCAATCGAAAATAACGATGAAATCAGAGATCAGTGCCGCCGTCTGCTCACCGTTTCCATCAGCCGGTTTTTCCGCGACCGGCAGCTCTGGCAGGAACTGGAACAAAACATATTCCCGGGGCTGATTCAAAATGAAAATAAAAGCCTCCATATCTGGTCCGCCGGCTGCGCCTGCGGTGAAGAAGTTTACACCATCAAGATCATCTGGGACCGCATACAAAAAGGCCGTATCCCTCGGCCGTTACTCCATATCACCGCCACGGATCTGAATCCGATGTACCTTGAAAAAGCCCAGGCCGGGATCTACACGCCCGGCAGCCTGCGGGATGTCCCTGCCCCCTTGCTGTCGCTCTACTTTACGCCCGCTAAGGGCGCCAAAAGATACTGCGTCCAACCTTTTTTAAAAGACCATATCACCTGGCAAAAGGCGGATTTCTTTTCAGAAGCGCCCGGCAGCGGCTGCCATATCATCTTTGTGCGTAACAATCTCCTGACCTATTACCGGGAACATTTGCAGAAAAAGGCCTTTATAAATATACTTGACAGCCTTCTGGATAAAGGTTTCTTGATCATCGGCGCCCATGAATCGCTTCCATTTGAGACGCCGGAACTGGTTCCCGTTGGTTCATACCAGTATGTGTTCAGGAAGGCTATTCCCCATCCCCCAACTCCCCCGCCGGTCCGAAAATAACCAAGCTGTCGGCAGCATTGCTCAACGGGGCGCGACCGTGTTTTTTTATCAAACATAGAAACGCACAATTTCATGACCGTCCCGCTCTTCTGCAGGGATCAACGTCTCCGTTGATCCGAAAACGGGGGTACATCCTTTTGTGGGGATCGCCCTCCGGGCCGATCCGGTGTTTCTATCGTAGGAATCGTCCTCTGCGCCGATCCGACTGAACGAGGTGGAACTCGTTCCCTACTAAAAACGGGTCCTCCGGAACGGGATGCCGTTTCGGCAGGCCGTTCGGCTCCGAGCCGTTCGGCCCCGAGCTCACGGCCGAGGGGCTCACGGCCTGGGGGCTCACTGCTATGAGTTCATCGAATGGGAGCCTGATCCCTACAAAAAAATGACGACCGGAACGGGGCAAACCCCCTTCCCTACGAAACCAAATAATAAATGTAGCATTTTAGAGACGGTCATGATATTGTGCGTTCTATCAAAGCCCATAAAACCAAGGGGCTTCACATGCCGCGTAAAGCCCGCATCGACGCTGCCGGTGCGCTGCACCACATCATCTGCCGCGGCATCGAAAAGACTGATATTTTAATCGATATCGTCGACCGGAACAATAGTTTTAACTGGGTATGCAGTTAACTCAACCGCCCACTATATGTAGAGGGTTACCTCCAATAATCATTTGGCGCGACAC
>JARGFK010000141.1 GCA_029211065.1 Desulfobacterales bacterium | reverse complement strand
CGGATTTGCCCGATCGGTTGATCGCGCTATTGGCCGCTTAGCAATATGAATGCCAACCGTTATTTGCGTTCATAGATTTTTTTACTTTATAAAAGGAGGTTAACTTATGGCAGAAGCAAAAAAAGTACGGCGCGATGTTTCCAGCTTGAGGAGCACTATCAAGTGGATGCTATCGGAAGGAGATGTTGTCGAAACCAGCAAAGTGGTCAATCCCGACCTGGAAATTACGGCGCTTCAGAAAAAACTGGATGGCGGTCTGGGCCTTCTGTTTCGCAACGTGAAAGGCTATGATCACATCCAGGCCATCACCAACATGTATGCCAACCGGAACGTCATCAACAAAATGTTCGGCTGGAAAAACGAAACAGACCGCACGATTCAGTTGAGCAAATCCTTCTTAAAGCCGATCCCGCCGGAAATTGTAACAAAAGCCCCGGTTCAGGAAGTGGTCATTACCGACGATCTGGACGTAAACAAATATGTACTGGCCATCCGGCACACAGCCCTTGAAACCGAGTTTACGGTCGGCAGCGCGCAAACCGTGGTGGTGGGCAAATACTTTGACGGCGGCACCCACATCAGTTACAACCGCATGAATTTCCGCTGGGGAAACATCGGGACGTTCCAGATTTCGCCGGGTTCGCATATGTGGCAGATCATGACCGCGCATTACCGTGATAAAGAACCCATTCCCATTACCATGAACTTCGGCATCCCTCCGGCAGCCCAGCTGGCGGCCGGCAGCGGCTTTGACTATGTCGTCCTGCCCAAGGGCTGCGACGAACTGGGGGTCGGCGGCGCCATTCAGGGCTTCCCGCTGCGCATCGTCAAGGCCAAAACCATTGACGCCTACGCCCTGGCCGATGCCGAGCTGGTGCTGGAAGGCTACCTGCACCCCCGCGACAAACGTTATGAAACCCGGGAATCCGAAGAAGCCGGCGTCCAGGGCAAATACTTCTTCCATCCCGAATGGGCCGGTTACATGGGCAAAGCCTATAAAGCCCCCACGTTTCACGTGACCGCCATCACCATGCGGGACCCCAAAAAGGAAAAGATCACCATCTGGCCCATGGGCGTTCACACGGCTGATGCCCAGAACAATGACCAGCTGATTCGCGAAGCCGCCATCTATGAACTGTGCAACCGGCTGCAGCCCGGCATCATTCAGGATGTGCACATCCCCTACTGCCTGACCGAATGGGGCGGCTGCATCCTCCAAGTCAAGAAGCGCAACAAGATCGAAGAAGGCTGGCAGCGCAACTTCCTGTCCGCAGTCCTGTCCTGCAGCCAGGGAATGCGGCTGGCCATTGCCGTGGATACGGACATCGACATGTACAGCATGGATGACATCATGTGGGCCCTGACCACCCGCGTCAACCCGCAAAACGACATTCTGAACCCCCTGCCGGGCGGCCGCGGCCAGACTTTTATGCCGGCCGAGCGCATGACCGCCGGCGAGCGGGAATGGACCGGCGCCAATACCCGTTTTGAGGGCGGCATGGGCATAGACGCTACGGTTCCGTTTGGCTATGAGCAGGATTTCCACCGGCCGGTTTACGCAGTGGAAAAGGTCGACCCTGCCAAGTGGTTCACAAAATCAGAAGTGGCCCGCATCCAGAGCCATATGAAGGGTTGGGTGGAATCGCTGGCGCGCACCGGCCGGTAACGTTGGTTGCCGGTACATCGCTCTGTTTTAAAAATATAAAAGCTCCGAAGCACTATTGTATTTAAACCCACGATAGCCTTTCGGAGCTTTTTCTTTTGGGATCAAACGGCAGGGCCAATTTTAAAATAGCTGAAAAATGATGCGCCTTTGTCTAAAAGCAGTATTTTTTTGTGACCGTATCAATGATCCGGCCGTCCCGTTCGGAAAGGCCGCTGAATTCAAACCCCGTATTGTAAAAATCGGTTTCGCTGTCCTTGGCGCTCCACATGCTCCGGGCCGAAAAATGTATCTCTCGGATCCCTTCAATTTCAGCCGGAAGTTCGAGCTGAAGGTCAAAACCGAGGCCTGCTTCAATGGGTTCTTCACAGGTCAGCATTATCCCCTTTTCCGTGATGTCAACCGCGTGACCCAAAAGGTCACCGGTCTTGGTATCCACAACCTTTAAATAGACCTTCAGCGCTTTTCGATCGGATTGTCTTTTCTTTTCCATCAGACGGCTCCTTTTTTTCGAATTTAAGACAGCTCACGTACCACATCGACAACCCCGGCCAGCAGGCCGGCATAGTCCGGTTTGGGAATATCAAGGGGTTGATTTCCGCTTAAGTTCCGACTCTGCTTTAAAGCTGAGTTGTCTATCCCCCTGGCATCGTCCGTCAGGTAAGTTTTCATGCCGACGCTGGCGGCTATCATGTCATTGATGGGATCGTTGCCCACCATCAGGCAGTTTTGGGGAGCTACCCGGATCTTATCGCAGATTTCAAGATAGTATTCCAGGCGCGGCTTGCAAAACGTCATGTTTTCAATATGGGTTACCAGGGTAAACGGAACATGCGCCAGGCCGGCCCAGGCCAGGCGCTTTAACTGGACATTCTCGGGAAAAAGCGGGTTTGAGGCCAGCACCAGCTTAAAGCTGCCGTGCTGCAGTTCGTTGAAAACGTCATAGAGCGAATCGGGCAGGGAGACATTGACTTTCAGTTTATCGTACTCTTTTTCGTAAAAATACTGAAACCGCTGCCACAGCTCGTCCAGCCGGTCTTCATATCCCCGGCTGAAACCTGCCAGAAAATAGTCTTTGTTGCTGATTTGACCGTTGTTTTTTTTCAGCGCCCGGGTGCTGGAAATCAGTCGCTCAATAAACACCTCCGGCGGCATGATGTCGGCGAACACGCTGGAAATGCGCTTTATATAGCCGGCATAAAAAATATCCTCGTCAAACATGATCAGCGTGTTGTCCAGATCAAACAGAATGGCCTTTAACATGCTTGAATCCTCATTTTTTAAACACATGCCACCGCCCGCCAGATCCCCTTATGGAGCCATATCCGTGAAAAAGGAGCCTCGATGGGCAATACGGCTTTTTCAAGCGTTTGCAGGTCAAAAGTGATGACATCCTGCCGGTGGTTAGGATCCCACGGCTCTAAGATGACCGCCTCGTTTTGCACGGGAACCAGACGGGGAAAAAGCGCCGCTCCCCAGGTCCGGGATTCAAGGGCGTTTTCGAGATCCTTCATGCGACGGTATCCGGACAGTTCATAGAGCGTGACCAGCGTGGGCGGGCTCAGCGGAACCCTGCCGTCCAGATTGCCCGTCAGTCCGTCGCGCGGAATTATCCAGATCCCGTGGACGGTTTCATGTCTGTCCGGACGGCAGACCTGCTCCTCGGAAAGGACGGTCAGAAAAAACCGCGTGTCATAGCGCCGCTTCATCAGCTCCGGTGTGATCCAGTGTGACCATCTTTTCAATCGGCTGAACGCCAACATCCAGCCTTCGGATACGATCAGCTCTCTGAACCAGCCCCTTGAGAGCGGTCCTACCGACCGCCGGCGGCAAATCCTCTCCAGATCGTCTTCACGCTGCTGTGCTTGCCGGACAAGTAAAACCCCGGCCTCTTCAAATGTTTCCCGCAGCGCCGCAACCCCATAGGCCAGGATGTCTTCAAGCGCCATCCCGCCGCCCAGCCGATGGTCGATTTCTTCGACATCCATGTCAACGTGCCGCCGCCATATTCCCGGGTCGCGATCTTCGGAATCGACGGTTCCTCCCGGAAAAACATAATACCCCCCCATAAAGCCGCTTTTTTCATTTCTTTTCAACAGGTAAACCTGAAATTCTTCTCTATGCGGCCGGATCAGAATAACCGTTGCAGCAGGTCTCGGGGTTTTTGGACTTGTTGTTTCCATACGTATCGCAAACCGGGCCTATCAGATAAAGACTTCCTGGGTGCAGTTTCCAGAATCTACCTAACCAGAGCCTATGATAAATGTCAAATACAGCTTTGTATACTTGTAGTTCCTGTCAAATCTTTTCTAACCGAAATTGAAATTTTTCTTGCCTTCTGTCTGAAAACGATTAAAATGATCCCGTTTTTAAAATCGGTTCGAATCTAAAAAAACTGTTTTAACAGGGGAAGGAATACATGAACGGTGATGACCCTGGCAGTTGTTCCTGCCACCCATCCTTAAAAAATTTAAAGCCATATAAAGATTCTCTGTTTCCTGCCGTCTGGAGATACCCGCACGAGCGTTGCGACAGACCCGTTCTTAATTACTGATTTCTCAAAGCGCTCCGGCGGTCTTTTCTTCCAGCCCATGGAAACAGGCCTTAAAGGAGACGCTAATGAACGCCCCAGCGCAACATTCAATTCCAAGCAGCCCACCGAATGTGGAAGCATCCGCTATCGAAATCGACCCGTTGCGGGAGCTGCACCCGTCTGATATTGCCGAAACCCTCGAAGCCATGGAGCTGGCGCCGCTGGATATCATTCAAACCCTGCTGCGGATTGGCAACCCCCTGGCGATCGACGCTTTCCAGCAGCTGTCATTTGAAACGCAGCTTGCCTGCCTTGAATCCGGCAATACCCAGACCATGCTGCGATTTATCGAACAAATGGAACCCGACGACCGGGTTGATTTGCTGAAAAAGGTCGACACGGATGTCTGGGAAGCCATGATGCCGCTGATCGCCCAGGCTGAACGCAACGAAATCCGACGCCTGTGGAAGTTTGCCGAAGGAACCGCCGGCGCGGTTATGACCACGGAATATGCTTTTCTGCCGGCTGATATCGACGTACGCACCGGACTTGAGCGCCTGCGCTTTCAGGCCCCCAACAAAGAGACCATCTATTACATTTATATCACGGATGCCCAGCGGCACCTGCTGGGAATGATATCGCTGCGCGATCTGATCATGTCCAAACCCCAGACCGTTTTAGACAAGATCATGCAGACCAACGTGATTTCGGTACGACATGACATGGAAGTTGAAGAAGTGGCCGCAGCCATTTCCAAATATGATTTCCTGGCCCTGCCGGTTGTGGATGCTGAAAATCGCCTTTTGGGAATCATTACCGTTGATGATGTCATCGATATCATCCGGGCTGAAAACACCGAGGACTTTCATCGGATTTCCGCCGTGGTCCCCTTTGATGAACAGTATTTCAAGCGTCCCCTGCCGCGACTGTTCTGGAACCGCTTTCTGTGGCTGGCGATTCTGCTGTTTACCTCGCTGCTGTCCACCACCATAATGGAATTGAATTCCGCCACCCTGCAACAGATGGTGGCGCTGGCATTCTTTATCCCCATGGTCACGGGAACCTGCGGCAATGCCGGAACGCAATCCGCCACCATGGTGGTGCGGGCACTGGCTCTGGGTGAAATCCAGCCCCGGGATTTTCCCCGGGTGTTTTACCGGGAAATCTTAATGGGACTTGCCCTTGGCTGCGCATTGGGATTGATGGCTTACTTTCGTGTTTTACTGCAGGATCACAACATCATGCTCGGATACATCGTGGCCACGGCCCTGCTGGCCACGCTCGTGACGGCTAATCTGGCGGGCGCGCTGATTCCGCTGTTTCTGAAAAAAATCAACCTGGACCCGGCCCTGACGGCCGGTCCGTTCATTGCTACCATCATTGACGCTGTAGGCATAACGCTTTATTTTCAGATTGCGGTGTTGCTGCTGAAAGCAGCGTAAAAAAGGGGGCGTTTTACAAAGGTCTCGCTACAGCACACCGAGATTCACCAGCGCTTTTGTCAGGCCTGCTTTCTGCGCCGGAGTCAGCGCGGGCATCGGCAGCCGAACCGGGCCGGCCGGCAATCCCAGAATCTGCAGGGCTTCCTTGGCCGGCGACACATAGCCGGGATCATATTCTAAAAAGCGGTTTAACTCCTGAACTTTAAAATGCAGCTCCCTGGCTTCGGAAAACTTGTTTTCCCTGAAAAGCGTATAAATTTTTTTCATCTCTATAGGAATGATACTGGCCGCCGTTGAATAAATCCCGGCCGCCCCTGCCATCAATGCCGGAAAAAACTGGCTGTCGATCCCTGTGCAGATTGAAGCTTCGCCTTCGGTCAGCCGCATCACCTCCACCAGTTGGCCCATATCCGCGTTGCTCTGCTTTATCCCGATGATATTGTCCAGCTGCAGCAGCCTGGCCAAAAGGGCCGGCGACATGGGGTTGCCGGTATATAGCGGGTTGTTGTAAACCACCACCGGAAGTATATTTTTTCCCGCCAGGGTCTTAAAGTGTAAAAACAGGGCTTCCTCGTTCAGAATAAAGTAATAGGGGGGCACCATGATGGCAGCGTCCGCGCCGGCATCCCGGGCATCGGTCATCAGTTCGCTGCACTCGCGAATGGTGCAGGCTGCGGTGCCGGCAATGACCGGAACGGTACCTTTAGCTTCATCTGCCACAATCCGGATGACGGTTTTCTTTTCCGCGCGACTCAAGTGTGGAAACTCCCCGGTGCCGCCGACCGCCATGACGCCGTCCACCCCGCCGTCCAGCAAATAACGCGTCAGTGTTTTAAGCCCTTCAAGATCAAGGTCTTCATTGTCCCTAAACGGTGTGGCAATGGCCGCAACAACACCCTGAATATCATGAGATGTCAGCATATTTCCTCCATGTTAAATTGTCGGTCCCTAAACGCGAATTATATTAAACCGTTTCATTCCGCTGGTGCAATAGCTATCCGGTTTTTTTTCGAGGCACGTGAAATGTTTTGACTTGAAAATTAAAGATAGTCCTGTACCAACTTTAAGGCATGGTCGCTTTTGTAAGAAACCCTTTTGGATAGGTCTCTTTACAACACTTAAAGAGTTAGATACAGAAGAATAATGACTGACCGCAAGATACTTTTAATTTGCCCACCGGTGGCAAAGCCCTGTGAACCCCCTGCCGGCATTGCCAGGCTGGCCGGTGTTCTCAAAGGGCACGGCGTGGCTGTCAGGGCCCTGGATGCCAATCTGGAAGGCTTGCGGCACCTTTTGAATTCCCCCGTCCGGGGTTCCGACGCTTGGACCCGGCGGGCCGTCCGCAACTTGGCTACGAACCTGAAAACGCTGACAGCGGCCCCTATGGTTGAGCATTTCGACCGCTACAAGCGGACGGTTTCCGATCTCAACCGGATACTCCAAATGGCCGGCCGACCGGCGGGCATTGAGTTGGGGCTGGCCAACTACCAGGACGGCCGGCTCTCGCCCCTGCGTAGCCGGGACCTGCTTAGCGCCGCCAAAAACCCTGAAAAAAATCTTTTTTTCCCTTACTTCAGCCAAAGATTTGACGGGCTGCTGAAAAAAGAAAATCCCGAAGCCGTCGGATTCTCCCTCAATTATCTCAGTCAGGCCCTGACCACCTTTGCCATGGCCGGATATGTCCGGCAGGTTTCCCCGAACGCCCGGATCATTCTCGGGGGCGGACTGGCAACTTCCTGGATGAGAATCCCCCATTGGCAAAATCCGTTCGAAAAAATATTCGATCACCTGGTGGCCGGCGCCGGGGAAGCTGCGCTGCTTGACTTGCTGGAAGCATCCGGAGACTGCCGCGACAGCACCCCCGATTATGACGATTTTTCTCTGACCGCCTACCTGTCGCCCGGATCCATCCTGCCTTACAGCGCCTCCAGCGGCTGCTACTGGAACCGCTGCTCCTTCTGTCCGGAACGGGCCGAGGAAAATCCCTACCAACCGGCGCCGGCAGCTACGGTCATCCGCGACCTTCACGTACTTTCGGCAAAGACCCGTCCCGCGCTGATCCATTTACTGGATAATGCCGTGAGTCCGAAACTGATGGAAGCCCTCACAAAAAATCCGCCGGGACCCCCCTGGTATGGTTTTGCCAGATTCACCGCTCACCTGGCGGATCCGGATTTTTGTCAAAGGCTGAAACAATCCGGCTGCCGGATGCTGCAGTTGGGCCTGGAATCGGGGGACCAGAAGGTTCTAGACAGTCTGAATAAGGGGATCGATCTTGAAATGGCGGCGGCCGCCCTCAATGCTCTTAAAAAAGCCGGCATCGCCACTTATGTCTACCTGCTGTTCGGCACCGCGGCTGAAACCCGCAGGGCGGCGGAAAAAACCCTAAACTTTACGGCCGCGCACAGCGACCAAATCGGGTTTCTCAACCTTGCGATCTTTAATCTTCCGGCCCATGGCCCGGAAGAGCCGCAGCTCAACACCTCGGAATTTTATGACGGGGATCTTTCGCTGTATCGAAGCTTCAAACATCCTGGGGGCTGGCACCGGCAGGAAGTGCGCCGGTTTCTAGACAGGGAGTTCGGTCGACACCCGGCCATCGCACCCATATTAAGAAGGGACCCGCCGATCTTTACTTCCAATCACGCGCCGTTTTTTTGTCGGCAGTCTGACTGAGGGGACAGCCCGGTGGGTTTTATCTTCCCTCATTTTTTCGGGTAAGCGCGATGCCGTCCTTTTCAAGGGAGATGCGGTGCGCCTTGTAAAGCGTGCCAATCGCTTTTTTAAAAGTTTTCTTGCTGATTCCGAACAGGCTGTAGATACGTTCAGCCGATGTTTTATCGGTCACATCCATAAATCCGCCGTGGGACTGGATTACCGCCAAAATATTCTCGGACTGGTCCAATACTTTTTCATAGCCGGGTTTCTCCAGAGACAGGTCGATTTTACCATCGCTGCGCACGTTTTTTATAAAGCCCTGGATCCGCTGGCCCAGGCGTAATTTCTGAAAAACTTCATTATGATAGAGAACCCCCCGGAGACGCCTGTCGATGATGGCGGTATAACCCATGTCGGTCCTGTCGGAAATTTGCAGGTCCACCGGCTGTCCTTTCTCAAAAACCGTCGGCTGGGCAGCCAGAAATTTTTTCAGCTTGGAGGATGCCGCAATGCGTTGGCTGGTCGTGTCGAGATAGACATAAACCGTATATAAGCAGCCTTCCTTCATGCGCTGCTGTTGTTCCTTGAACGGGACCAGCAGGTCTTTGGGCAGGCCCCAGTCAAGGAACGCCCCGAAGTTGTTCACCGCCGCGACCTTTAGCAGCGCCAGTTCCCCGACCCCGGCATACGGCCGCAGGGTCGTGGCGATCAAACGGTCTTCCGAGTCATGGTAGAGAAACACCTCGACGCTGTCTCCCGGCTGACACCCTTGGGGGACATATCGTTGCGGAAGCAGAATTTCACCCAGGGCTTCCCCGTCGAGATACACCCCGAAATCAACCGCTTTAACGACTTTCAATGTATTAAACTTACCAATTTTCGGCATGCTTTTATGTCCCTTGGAAGAACCACCCTTATTGGAAGGTCTTGGATCTCCCCCCAATTCGTCAAGAAAAATCGGTCCAGGATTCGAAGGATCGAGAAATAAAGTGTTTAATTTGACATTGTAAAGATTATTCTTGCAATTACTTCAGTTATTTACTATGGATGTATTCATGAAATCAACC
>JARGFK010000140.1 GCA_029211065.1 Desulfobacterales bacterium | reverse complement strand
AACCTCCTTTTAGTGTTAAGGGTTTATTTTTGGCTGCCCGTATGCTATCAGGAGGTTATCTTTTTTTCTACGCGATAATAAATTTTGTTTTTACTACTCTCGGAGGTATATTCTCTCCTCTTTTTAATATATAACGTTCTTTGATATATTGATTACCTAATTTCAGACACATTTATTTTGATATTTATTTCAGATCACAGAAGTGATCAGTCTTTTGATAAGAGAATATAATTCCAAGAGAGGGGGCCACATAGATTACCCCATATCCTGAACACTTAAAATTCTAAAAATTCACGTCGCCTCTCACGCGGGGCAGGGTAAAAAGGGGGCTTTGCCCCTTTTTCAATGGATTGAAGTTGATAATCGGGGCATTCATGCTATTATACCGATTATGATTCAAAACCGATATGACGTCGTCATTGTAGGCGCAGGACCTGCGGGGCTTGTCGCCGCCATTGAATGCTGTCGCCCGGATAAAAGCATCCTTGTTCTGGAAAAGATGCACAAGCCCGCCCTGAAACTGGGGATCTCCGGCAAGGGGCGGTGCAACATCACAAATAGTGCGGAGATAAAGGCGTTTATTGCGCACTTCGGCAGGAACGGCAGATTTTTACGGCATGCCTTCGGCAAGTTTTTCAATACGGAACTGCTGGCCTATTTCGAGGACCTCGGCGTTCGCTTCAAGCTTGAACGGGGCGGCCGATATTTCCCCGGCAGGGACAGTGCCCTGGAAGTTGTGGACGCGCTGATCGGCAAAACTAAAAAACTGAACATTCCCATTGCAACCCATCGCGAAGTAACCGCCATAACACAACAGGCGGACGGGGAGTTCAGCCTGGACATACGGAAAGGCGTACACCCCGGAAATAAACCCCCGGAGCGGCTGACGGTAAAAGCCGGCAAGGTCCTACTGGCGACCGGCGGGAAATCGTATCCGAAAACCGGCTCCAGCGGGGGGGGATATCCGCTGGCATCCAGCCTGGGTCATACCATTACGCCGCTTTTACCCGCGCTCGTTCCCATAACGACAGGCGGCGAAACAGCCGCAAAACTGCAGGGGCTGGCCCTGAAAAATGTCTCCGCAAGTGTCTGGTGCGAAAGCAGGAAGGTTGCCGAGGAATTCGGAGAAATGGTATTTACGGATGATGGCGTGTCCGGTCCGATCATCCTGTCGCTCAGCCGGACGATTGTGGCGCTTCTGGATAAAAAACGGTGTGTAAGGATTGTTATCGATTTAAAGCCCGCGCTGGCGCATAAAGCGGTTGATCTGCGGCTTTTAAGGGAAATCAACGAACACGGCAAGCAGGAATTCAAATCCCTGCTGAAACGGCTTGTGCCGATGCAATTAATCCCGATTTTTATTGAAAAACTGGGGATTCAAGCAGATATGAAGCTAAGCCAGCTCCGCCTTGAGGACCGCAAAGGGCTGCGGCTGCTGCTGAAAGAGTTTTCGCTGGAAGTCAGCGGGCACCGGTCCTTTGACGAGGCGATTGTCACCGCCGGCGGCGTGAGCATCAACGAGATCGACCACAGGACCATGGAATCAAAACGGGTTAACGGGTTGTATTTCGCGGGGGAAATCATCGACATCGATGCCGATACCGGCGGTTTCAATTTGCAGGCGGCCTTTTCAACAGGGTGGCTGGCGGGGAGATCGATGGGAGAATCGGTTTGACCCACTTTGATGTCATTATCATCGGCGCAGGCGCTTCAGGCCTGATGTGCGCCGGAACTGCCGGCCGGCGGGGACGCCGCGTGCTGGTTCTTGAAAGAAACAGCCGGCCGGGGGAAAAAATTTTATATCCGGAGGCGGACGGTGCAATTTTACCAATCTGCATGTGGAACCCGGCTGCTTTATTTCGGAAAATCCGCATTTCTGTAAATCCGCTTTAAAGCGCTATGCCCAGCGGGATTTTATTGCGATGGTGGAGGCGCACGGCATCCCGATACAGGAACGCGGGCAAGGGCAGCTCTTCTGCCGGGATTCCGCCGGGGATATACTCCGGATGCTGCTGGCGGAATGTGAACAGGCCGGTGTTCGCATCCTGACGGGGTGCGAGACAACCTCGATAGCGGCGAATCAAAATGAAAACGACGATCCCAAGAGGTTCCTGCTGTCGACAAACAAGGGTGAGTTTTCAACGACCGCTCTGGTGGTTGCCACCGGGGGGTTGTCCATGCCCGAGATAGGCGCCGGCGGCTTCGGATATGACATCGCCCGGCAGTTTGGGCTGCGCGTTTTGCCGACCCGGGCCGGCCTGTCGCCGTTTCGCTTCAGCGACGGCTTTCGGGCGGTGGCCGAACGCCTGTCGGGTGTTTCCCTGGAAGTGACACTGGGCGCCGGCGCTAAGACATTCGGCGGAAGCGTGCTGTTTACCCATCGCGGGCTGAGCGGACCGGCGGCGCTGCAGCTGTCCAATTACTGGCGGCCCGGGCAAGCCCTAACGATGAATGTATTGCCCGGCACCAACCTGCCGCAGTGGCTGCGGGTGCAGAAGCAGGACCACCCGAAAGCGCTCCTGCGCAATCTGCTGGCACAGCGACTGCCGAAACGTCTGGTTCATGAGCTGCAGGCCCTCTTCTGGCGGTCATGGGCGGACAGGCCTGTCGCCGAGCTGCCGGATTCCGCGCTTGTCCGTGTCGCTGAAGGGCTTTCGCACTGGCAGTTAAAACCTTCGGGAACAGAAGGCTACCGGACCGCCGAGGTAACCCTGGGGGGGTGGATACGGATGAGCTGTCCTCCAAAACCATGGAAAGCAGGCGCCGGCGGGGGTTGTACTTTATCGGGGAAGTCGTCGATGTCACCGGACATCTGGGCGGATTTAATTTTCAATGGGCCTGGTCGTCGGGGGTTGCGGCCGGGGAGTTTGTATAATAGGGCGGGGTTCAGGGGTTCCGGGGTTCAAGGATAGGGAAAAATGGGAGGTATGCACGCCTGTGGGCTGATAAGCTGTGACCAATGCTCTTGTAATAATAACGACATGAAATAAAAAATCCCTCCTAACCTCCCTTTGGCAAAGGGAGGAAGAATTCCCCTCTTTGGAAAAGAGGGGCCATGGGAGATTTGTCAATAAATGTCTATTTAATAGGTAGTTGCGATGACGAAACGACTAAGCTCAGTTACAAAGTTCCTGCCGAAAGGGCTTGTGATCCTTCACGAGGACCGGGATATTCTGGTGGTGGATAAGCCGCCGGGCCTCCTGACAGTGGCTACGGAAACGGAAAAAGTGCGCACGGTGCACTTTGCCCTGACGGATTATATCCGCAAGGGCAGCGCCAAATCCCGGAAACAACTCTATATCGTTCACCGGCTGGACAAGCAGACTTCGGGCGTGCTCATCTTTGCCAAGACTGAAACGGCCAAGGCCAATCTGCAGGGCGGCTGGAAGAAAACCGAAAAGAAGTATCTGGCGGTGGTTTACGGCAAAGTTGCCGAGCGCTCCGGCACCATTACGTCGCACCTGACGGAAAACAAGGCGAGCCAGGTCGTTTATGCGACGACCGACACCACCACCGGGAAGCTGTCCCACACGGCATATACGGTTCTGCGGGAGACGAAGATATTCTCTCTGCTGGAGGTCCGGCCCTTGACCGGGCGAAAGAACCAGATACGCGTTCACCTCGCTGATATCGGGCACCCGGTTGTGGGCGACCGGAAGTACGGAAAAGCGAATGAACGCCATGACCGCATGGCGCTTCATGCCAGATCGATTGCCTTTGATCATCCCTTCAGCGGCCGGCGCCTCTTTTTTGAGGCAAAAGTGCCGGAATATTTCGACAAGCTGGTGGGTCCAATCCCTCCACACCTCCTTTCTCAAGAGGGTGTGTCACAATGAATAAATGTCGTCGCGCCAGACGGGCGAAGCGAGATATTGTTGATTTCGAAAGGGAATTTATGAAAAGTTATATATACCAAGGAATGCGGAAAAATATAGGATCGGAGGTTTAGATGGAAAAACTGAAAGGGTTTCAGAGAAAATATCTAAAGGGGATCGCCCATGGTCTTAAACCGGTGGTTTTTGTCGGACAGAAGGGAATTACGCCTGAGGTTACCAAGGCCATCGGTGAAGCATTAGATCAACATGAGCTGATCAAGATAAAATTTATTGAGTTCAAGGAAAAAAGCCTGAAGGCAGAAATTGCCGGCGCCATTGAAAGGGAGACCGCATCCGAGCAGGTGGGAATGATCGGTCACATGGCTATTTTTTACCGTCCGCAGAAAGACCCTGAAAAAAGAAAGATCTTGCTGCCAAAGCGGGGGCCGTCCTGAACCGCAACTGCGAGCGCATTCCGCCGCCCCGCCTTGGCGGGACGGCGGGGTTCTTCAAAAGTCGAAGTTTAAGAACAGCTTCCTGTCAATAGCAACAGAAACTGCAGCAGCGCTATCGCCCCGGAACCGGAGAAAGTCTGCCGGTTACCCATTGGACGCAGGCGGTTGCCGCTTCGGAATGTTTTATAATTTTACGCTCCAGGGCCATGGCGGCGGCGTTTTTCTCATAATACGATCCGGGTTCATAGGACCAGCCGCGGGCCAGCCGTTTTTCTTCCCGTTTCAGCATTAAATGTATAAAGCGGCCCGCCGGCGCGGCAAAGAGGCGGGTCTTCCAGCCGAACTCCGCGTAAAGCCGCTTCAGAAGGTCATTTAATCTTGTTTCCATTTTTCCGCTGCCGCGGTAGTATTTCGTCATTGCCCAGACGGCGGCGCTATAAGCGGTCCGCAGCAGGCCTACCTTGGCGCCAAAGCGATCACGGATGCGTTTTTCCGGGTGGTGTTTATATCGCTGCCAGCCCTCCAGGGTCGTGTCGATCAGGCGGGCCAGGCTGGGACCGTTGACCTCGAAATCGCGCCTGAACGCACTGAGCAGAAATTGCTCCTCTGCGCCGTCCATGATGTGGGGGTGGCGGTAATTGAAGCGGTATTGCCCGTGGGCGTCCGCCAGCGGAAACTCCGATTCGGACAAGAGGGTTCCGTTCCGGCGGTGCTCTTCGTAAAGGGGGGTGCCGGCCACCGGCGTATAGAGCATGAACTGATGAAAAACGGTGTCATGGGAAACGGCATAATCGATGATTCGGTCGATGTTTTGGGGTGTGTGGTGTTCCAGTCCGATGATGGATGAGCCCAGAACCCTTATGCCGTGCGACTTTAAGGTTTTCACCAGAAGGCGTGTGTCGACATTGCGCAGTTTGGCATAGCGGCTGTCCTCGCCCTCCAGCCCCATCCAGACCCAGGAAATCCCCAGCCCGACCAGTTGCTCGATGGTATAGGATTGCAGCACCCGGGCGGAGCTGAAAACATACAGAGACCAGCTTTTGTTATGCTGTTTCATCAGTTCCAGGAGGCGCAGCGCCCGCTGGCGATGGAACAGAAAATTTTCGTCCATCACAAAAAAAGACCGCACCTTGAGTTTGGATTCGATCCGGCGCATCACGGTAAACAGTTCGTCGCCGCTTTCATAAAAATTGATAAATTTGCCTTTTCCGCCGAACATGGCCGAGGTGGAACAAAAATTACAGCCCAAGGGGCAGCCCACCGATGGGATCAGGATCGCGGCGGTGGATCCGGGGCTGTCCCTAAAGGTGATGCCCAGGCTGCGGGTTCCAAAACCCGAATAGAGCAGCGGATGCCGGACGGGGGCCTCGGGGTCTTGGGCCAGAAATTTCCGGAACCAGCGGACGCCGTCGCCCCTGACGATATGATCGGCGTCGATGATTTGCGCAAGATCGGATCTGTTGGCGATATGACCGCCGATGACGATGACGGCCCGGGGTTGGTGCTTTCGGATCAGTTCGCACATCTTTTTGACTTTAGCGGTATTGACCAGAATCGCACTGATTCCCACAACATCATAGGAACGCTCTTTGATCTCTTCAGTGAAGCGTTCCAGGGTGGGGAAATCAAGGAGGGTGCAGGGCGCATCCATATTGGCCTGCAGCAGCATCAGGCCGAAAGAGCGGTGAAACATGCGCAGGGAAAAGGCCCCCTGGGCACGTGTGACCTGGTTATGGTAAAGCTCCATGGGATTGATTTGGCGGCTGCCGTATGCGTCGTCCCGGGCGTAAGGCCCGAACACACTGCTCAGCAGGATTTTCGCTTTTTTGCCAAGGGGATGAACCGGTGATGCCGCAGCTGTCATGATTAAGCTCCTTCTCGTACGGAACGAATTTTTTTTGCAGTTGAATTCATGGGACTAATCTAATAGAATGCAGGCCGGAAGGAAAGACCGGTTCAGCTGTTTTACAATAGTTTTACATACCGGCGTTTTCAATTTAAGCGGGGATTAGCGTTATGCAGCAATCAAAGTGGAAGTGGATGGTCCACCCGATTTTTGTCTTTATTTTCTCTATCGTGGCCTTGTCGCTTTCCCTTATTCTTTATATTTACTGGTATGTCGAGGTCAGCACCGGACTCAAGGGCGTCATCGAAAGATCCAAAATCAATCCCGGACAGGTCCTGGCGCCGCAGACCTGGGTGGTGATTCTGGTGCTGTCGATCCTTGTGGCGATCATTCTGACAGGAATCTTTATTATTTTCGTTTATAACCTGAAGACATTGCGGCTCTATCGGCTGCAGCGCAACTTTATCGATAGTTTTACCCACGAACTCAAGACCCCGGTGACTTCATTAAAACTGTATCTGGAAACATTCAGAAAATATGAACTGTCCCGGGAGGACCAGCTTAAATATATCAACTACATGATTCATGACACCGACCGCCAGGCCGAGACCATCAACCGCATGTTAAATCTTGCCAAGATTGAAAGCAAAACAATGAAAGGCAAGTTCGTCAGCAGGGATCTGGTTGCGGTATTAAAGCAGTCTTATGAGAAGAACCAGCATGTCTTTAATGGGTGCGAAGTCTTTTTTCATAACCCTTCAGGACGGGCGCTGGAGTGCCGGATCGATCTTCCCCTGTTTGAAATACTGATGATGAACCTGCTGACCAACGCCGTTAAGTACAACGAATCAAAGGTGCCCCGGGTGGATATTACCTTCAACCCCAAAGGCCGGAAATTGCATATCTGTTTTGAGGATAACGGCATCGGGCTGCGCAGGCCGGAAATTAAAAAGATTTTTCGAAAATTTTACCAGACCGGAAAGTCGGAAAACATGACGGCCAAAGGAAGCGGGCTGGGCCTGTACCTGGTGGAAAGCATCATCCGGCTTCACAAGGGCACCGTCACGGCCGCCAACCGGGAAAACAACGCCGGGTCGGTTTTTACCGTCATTCTCCCCCTGGATGCGCCGGCGTCCGTTTAGATGCGTATAGAAAGGAACAAAAGATGAACCCGTCTGAAAAAAAAAGGATACTTGTCATCGAGGACGAGGCGCATATCGCCGAAGGGCTCAAGCTGAATCTGGTGCTTAAAGGCCATGACGTGAGAATTTCCGCAGACGGGGCCAGCGGCCTGCTGGACTGGAAGGATTGGCAGCCGGATTTAATCGTGCTGGACATCATGCTTCCCGGCATAGACGGACTTTCCGTTCTGCGCAATATCCGGCTGGAGGATGAACGCGTCCCGATCCTGATCCTGTCGGCCAAAGGTGATTCCGACGACAAGGTCAAGGGATTTTCATACGGAGTGGACGACTACCTGGCCAAGCCCTTTAATCTGGAAGAGTTTTTGCTGCGGGTGGAACGGCTGCTGCTGCGGGCCTCACGGTACGGCTCCGGGAGCGGCAGCGGGAACGGGGCGTTTCCAGACCGGGAACTGGTTTACGCATTTTGTGGAAACCGGATTGACTTCAGCACGCTGACGGCCTATGGCCCGCGCGGGGAGATACGGCTGACCGAACAGGAAGCGAAACTGTTAAAGCTGTTTATCACCAACCGGGGCAAACCGATTCCCCGAAAAAAACTTCTGGAGATCGGCTGGGGCTATCCAGGGGGAATGAAAACCCGAACCATTGATAATTTTATTGTGCGTTTTCGTAAATATTTTGAAGCCAATCCCCGAAAACCGCTTTTTTTCAAAAGCCTGCGTTCGGTGGGGTATGTTTTCGACCATGATGACGGCGATAAGTCCACATCAGGCAAATAGCAGGCCGAGAGTTCCGAATCAAGGAGGCCGGCAGGTATATTTTAGACGGGCTCAAACCCAACCTCAGCACCGTCGTCGGAAGGTATAATGCGAAGGTCATATAGAAGTCTTGTTTCGGTTTGCTTGGCCATTGGATGCGTCATCTTTATAGGCAGTGTCGGATATGGCGGCATTGATCTTAAAGATGATTTTGAATCCGGTATGCTCTTTTCGATCTGGACAATTCAGCATCTTTCAGAAAACGCTCTGCGGCATGTATCCGCTCCGGTCCGCACCGGACAGCGAGCGATTGAAATCACCGTCTACCCGGGAGCGGTCTCGGGCGTCGGCGCCGACGGGCAGGTAACCGAGCGGGCTGAACTTCGGGAAGCCGCCGCAGTCCGATTACGGATGGGCACTGAAGCCTGGTATGCTATTTTTTTCTAATTCCTTCCGATAGTACCCAGAATCAACCTGGACGGCAGACTGCAGGTCTGGAAGGACGGTAAACTGATCGTCGACAATCGCGGTGCGCCGTGGTATCAGGATCATGAAGAAGAGACTTATTTCAAGTTCGGTCTTTACAGGGATCATTTGACGATAAACATGCGGATTTTTTTGACCGATTTCGCCGCGGACAAAGCTATGAAGCGGTCTGTATCTCAGACAAATGACATGCTGGAGGTAAAATCCGGTCTTTCGCTTATCTTATAATGCGATAACTAGTCCAGCGGCGAACTACAACAGAGAGGGATTAAATGAACACGTCAGCTTTTAATCTTGACAAGGAAGCGGAAGAGCTATTTAAAAAATTACAGGGAATCGACACAGACTATGCCAAGAACTGGCTGGCCGAAGGGCTTGAAAAATTTAAAAAGATTGAAGATCAGCGACAGGCTCTTTTGGTGGATCTGGTCCGCCAGCTCAGCACATATATGCTGGATGAGCATCTTTACCGGGACAGCATGGTCGAGGAGGAAATCCTTAATCAGATTGATGAAACCCTCGCGCATCTAGCTAAAGCCACGCCCGGCAAACGAAGCATCCTTGTCCGTTTTCGCGGGTCACCCGATGATCCGACTGTTTCCGAAAAAAACGACTATGAAGTGATCTTCAGCAACACCCGGGTTGATGCCGGCGCTGTTGTAGAAATGATCAAGCGAAGCGGAGATGGAAACTTGCGCCTTGTGGACCAGTTGAATCGTGCTTTTACAACATTTTCGGAATATAATATATTTTCTCTCTTTATTAAGATCCCCGGGGATTCTCCCAAACAACGAAGCCGCCTGCATGACACCCTGCAGGCACTGGTCCGCTATAAAACCTCCGCGGAAACAGGCACACCCATAGTGTTTTCGAGAGAAGGCGGCAATGAAGCTTCTTTTCCAGTGGTGCGTAATGAAACCGGTACGCCCGATATTACCCTGACCTTAATGGCGGTAGCCAACAACTTAAAACCGCAGATAACAAAACTGTTAGTTGATAAGGTGGCTAAGTCAAATGGGTGCGGCTCTTTTAAAACGACCCTATAAAGTAGTAATAATAGCGAGTTAGACAGTTTATGGACCCAAGCATTGATTATTTGATGCCGGGTTAGCATTTTTTAAAATGGATAAGTTCAGTTTTTTAGATCTCTTGTCGTGAACAATTGGAGACAATGATGAAAAACTTTTTTTTCGAAGATGCTAATTTTCTGCTGGACCTTGATCTATTTCTTTGCTATGGGAAAATGGCAAAGGAGGACCGGCATGATCAGCGCAAGAGACAATCAACGATTCTGTGGTCGGGAATTTACCCGCGAAGAGCTTTACTTGATCCAGGAAGTGGTCGAGAC
>JARGFK010000139.1 GCA_029211065.1 Desulfobacterales bacterium | reverse complement strand
TTACCCCCGAAATCACCGGGTATCATCCAGGAAATTTTATATTTGCTATAAGCCAATCGCTTAAGTTAACGACATTGAGTTACTATTCACATGGATCATCTTCTTTGTCTTTTTTCCATGGCCATCTCCATGGTTCCCAAACATGATAACCTGTAACAGAAAATCCTGGGGTTACAAATCCTACTTCCCAGAATGTATCTCCACCACCTTCAAAGCTATAACCATATTGGAATCCAGCCCAATACCCTCCTTGAACGCCTACATTCCACCCTGGAGTGGGATCTGAGGGCGACCATGTCACGGCAACGCCCCCAGGTGGAGAGACGACTCCTCCACCGGCATAAGGATAAATTCCCTCTGTTCCTTTGCCGGGTCGGACCAAGCTAATAGGCTGATTTGACGACAGAACGACGAAAAACCGGCGCTGATTTCTGTCTTAAAACGTTGTTTTTGCCATCGAAATGGGCCTTTTAAGACCGGAGGGTCCTTGATGTTTTGCTGAAGGTCCCCGAAAAAAGATCACCTGAAAACTTCAACCTTGTTCAGACTCCTACCCCGACCACATGGCAGACAGGTACAAAAATCCGCTTGCTTTTTACCCCACGATTCTTTATTTTAGTATTATGGTGTAAGCTAAAATAACCATAAACCTTATTTTAGGTTGTGAGCAGGACATGAGAAGAAAGCTCCAAGGGCATTATCTTACGATATCGACGATGGGTGAGAGGGTACAGGCCTTTGTGCCTGCTCCGCTGCCACCGCGTCCACCCATTAATTGGACAACCCCGCTGCGAGACAAATTCGACCAGGCGCTACTGTCTTTAGGGCGGCTGGACAGTGTATCGATGCTACTGCCCGATACATCCCTTTTCCTCTATATGTATGTCCGCAAGGAGGCCGTACTCTCTTCCATGATCGAGGGGACGCAATCTTCACTTTCAGACCTGTTGCTGTTTGAACTGGATCAGCAACCGGGCGTCCCGTTGGACGACGTGCGGGAGGTCAGCAACTATGTGGCAGCGCTCAACCATGGGCTGAGCAGGTTGGCCGAAGGGTTTCCGCTTTCCTTGCGGCTGATCAAGGATATCCATGGCGTGCTTCTGGCCAAGGGCCGTGGCAGCAATCAGACTCCGGGGGATTTCCGGCGCAGCCAGAACTGGATCGGCGGAACCCGGCCCGGCAACGCTGCGTTCGTTCCACCTCCGGCTGAGCAGGTACCGGATTGCATGGGCCGGCTTGAACTCTTCCTGCACAACCGACCCGAACCGACACCGGCTCTGCTAAAGGCGGCGTTGTCCCATGTGCAGTTTGAAACGATCCATCCGTTCCTTGACGGAAATGGCCGTCTTGGCCGCCTGCTGATAACCCTGATACTGTGTGAACAGAAAGTGCTGCGGAAGCCGATGCTCTATCTGAGCCTCTACTTCAAGACCCACCGTCCGTATTACTACGAGTTGCTTGACAAGGTGCGTTTGACCGGTGACTGGGAGGCCTGGCTCGAATTCTTTGCCGAAGCCGTCATCTTCACCAGTACCCAAGCGATGGAAACGGCGCGGCAGCTTACGGACGTGTCGAACCAGGACCGCATGAAGATTAACGTGCTTGGACGGGCAGCCGCTTCCGCCCTGGATTTACACCGCGCCCTGCTGGAGCGCCCCATCGCCACGCCAGGCTGGCTGGTGGAAAAGACCGGCATCACCCCGGCCACAGTCAACAAGGCCCTAGGGCACCTTGAGCGCATCGGCATTGTGCGGGAAATGACTGCACAGAAACGCAATCGGCTGTTCAGTTACATTGAATATGTGGAGATCATGAACCGTGGCACTGAGCTGCCCCCTGAATAATAGACGGGGCATCCTTTTTTAGTCAAAAAAATAGGGCCGCAACATAATCTAACCTATTGATTTTATTGGTACGCCCGGCAGGATTCGAACCTGCGGCCTACGGATTCGAAGTCAGGTTCACGGAAAAATTAATAATGAACAGTGAGTAACAAAAAGCGACATCGGGGTCAAACCTTGAATCTTGATTAAAATACCCCGGTTTTTCTTTTTCTTTTTATGACGCTTTATTTCCTTTCCCGTAATTACGATCTTTAGAAATTGAGCTTCCCGATGTTTAGAAATCCATCTCTAAAATACTTCACCGGCAAATAATGCCCTGACAAAATCTTTCACCGGAAAAACCTGAATCGCACCAAATCGGTAGCTGCGTGTCCCGCAATAAACGCCGATCATGCGATCCACCTTAACGCCGGCGGCAGCAGCAGCCAGATCGAGCATCGGTTTGCCCCAGGCCCGATCCCAACGCTCGGACCGCTTGACTTCGATGGCCGTTATGGCGGGTGGGCTTTGGGGCCGCTTGGGAGCGGTTTCGATAATAAAATCGATTTCGACTCCGGCAGGTGTTCGATAATAAAACACAGGGCGAT
Organism: Desulfobacterales bacterium; assembly: GCA_029211065.1. Lineage (NCBI taxonomy): Bacteria > Pseudomonadati > Thermodesulfobacteriota > Desulfobacteria > Desulfobacterales > Desulfobacterales bacterium. The sequence goes on along the minus strand of JARGFK010000139.1, from coordinate 7,688 downwards.
GCTTGCGCCCGACCTCGTTGTAAACCCGCAGCTCGTGATAAATCAGCGTTTCAAGGGCTGCTCCCTGCCAGAGCCGGTCGCTCGGATTACGCAGCAGGCCGGCTGCCGCCCTGGCGACACCGGGATCAAACCAGTAGAACTTCGGTTGGGCTGCTTCGCGAACCTTGAGCCTGGGCCGCCATGCTGGAAGCATGTGTCCCACCAGGGTGTCGCTTAAAACAGCAAAATAAGTGTCCACCGTGCTGCGGGCCACCGCTGCCTCACGAGCGATATTCTGAACGTTGAGAGCCTGGCCGTTAATCTGACCCGCTACTGAAAGAAACCTCACAAACGGCGGGACATTTCGAATCAGCCCCTCGGCTTGCAGCTCTTCCTTTAAATACGTATTGACATAAGCGGCCAGGATGTCCGCTGCGTCTTCCGGTTCATTGCGGACGAACGGCAGCAATCCCCATTCCAATGCGAAATCCAGATCGAATTCCTTGCCAAGTTCGGCGCCGGAAAAGCTTTCCAAGGATAGCGTCAAGGCCCGGCCCGCCAACAGGTTGGCGCCACCCCGTCGCAGTTTGCGGGCGGATGATCCACAGAGGGCAAAGCGCCACCGGCGCAACTCCATGAGTCGATGGACTTCGTCCAGCAGGGCAGGCACTTTCTGGATTTCGTCCAACACCACCCAGTCGCCTTCTGTGCGACTGCCGATCAGGGCTTCGAGACGATGAGGGTCACGCGAAAGCTCGAGAAACAGGGACGCGTCCAGCAAATCCAGGCGCAAGGCATCCGGTAGAACCTGCTGCAGCCAGGTGCTTTTTCCTGTCCCCCGCGGGCCGAAGAGGAAAAAAGACCTTTCGGGTCTCTGGAGAAGTCTTGGTATGGTATCGACGGGCATGTTATGCTTTATGCCAGTTATCTTGTAAAATTGCAATGCATATTTACAATATGATTAGCAAATAGTCTGAAAAAACCAAGTCACGACACCTGATTAAAATAAAAGGGGTTATGGTGTTTTACCATAACCCCTTAAAATTATTATTGGTACGCCCGGCAGGATTCGAACCTGCGGCCTACGGATTCGAAGTCCGGCGCTCTATCCAGCTGAGCTACGGGCGCAAGATTAAGCCTCTGCAAATCGCCCTCTTTCGCCCAATTTCGGTGTCATGCTCGGATTTTAATCTTCAACATACTAACAGTATGCCTCAGTCTTAAAATCTTCGCCTTCCTTGAAATTGATCGAAACTGAACAATTTCCAGAGGCTTAACGATACTTTAAAATGGGGTGAGTGATGGGACTTGAACCCACGGCAACCGGGGCCACAACCCGGTGCTCTACCAACTGAGCTACACCCACCGTATAGCGGAAATCTACCTAACAGATTGTGCGTTCCATTACAAGCAGAATTGTTGTTGACATCATCATGCGCTATTATACACTAAATTTCAACCCAAATTCATAGCTGTCCAAATTTGATACAATTTCTTCACAATGGGGTTGATTTCATGGGGCTTTTGGATCTATATGGGCCTCTTTCAAATCCAGGGTCACCGCAGAGGCGCAGAGAACGCTGAGGGAATGTTCTTATGATCCAATCGGGAGAGGGCGATTGGATTATAAACTCTAACCCTACGGGTATGGATTCAGTTAGCTTTTCATGGCCATGGGACTGCGAAAATTTATGCTCTGATATGGAAGAAGGCTTTTTATTCGGCGGCCCCTCACCGCCGGATAAAAAATCACTTTGCGTCCTTAGCGTCTTTGCGGTGAGATTTCTGTTTTAGACAAGGATGACCCAAATTAATACATCCACATTCAGGCGACTGAAAGGCTGATATTCTTGTGAACCGATTCTATATTTTTCTCATCCGTGCCGTTCTGGGAGCCGCCCTGGCGCTCATCCTGATGCGGTTTTTCTATCCGGCCGCCAATCCTGTTTTTGTGGCGGGTCTCGGAATTTTTATGGTGGGAATGGCTTATGTGACCGAGTACTTTCGAAACCGCAAACCCAAGAATTGACTATAAGGAGTTTTCTGATCTGTGAAACAGTTTATTTTAGGAACGGCCGGGCATATCGATCATGGCAAAACCGCACTGGTAAAGGCCCTTACCGGCGTTGACACGGACCGGCTCAAGGAAGAAAAAGCCCGGGGCATCACCATTGAGCTGGGGTTTGCCGCCCTGAATCTTCCCGGCGGGCGGCATCTCGGGATTGTCGATGTTCCCGGCCATGAAAAATTTGTAAAAAATATGGTAGCCGGCGCCACCGGCATTGATATTGTCGCCATGGTGATTGCCGCTGACGAAGGGGTCAGGCCCCAGACCCGGGAACACCTGGAAATATGCATCCTGTTAGGCATTCAGCACGGTGTCATCGTCCTGACCAAAACCGATCTGGTGGACGAGGAGTGGCTGGAACTGGCCAAGGAGGACATACAGGATTTTGTCCAAGGGACCTTCCTGGAGGACGCGCCCATGCTGCCGGTATCGGCGCTGACCGGCAGCGGCATCCCTGAACTGGTCTCGACCCTGGATGATCTGTGCGCCAGCATCCCTGAGCGGGCCCTTTCGGATATTTTCCGCCTGCCCATCGACCGGGTTTTCACCATGAAGGGGTTTGGAACGGTGATTACCGGCACCCTTATCTCCGGCAAGGTGCAGGTCGGCGATTCCGTCATGATATACCCGTCCCAAACAACCTCCAAGGTCCGCGGAATCCAGTTTCATAATGACAGCGTGGCGCAGGCCTATGCCGGCATGCGTACGGCCATTAATTTTCAAGGCCTTGAAAAGTCCGCTGTTTTCCGCGGGCAGGTCGTTGCCGGCGCGGGCACACTGGTGCCGAACTACATGATAGACGTTTCCTTTCAGTATCTCGCCAGCAACAAAAAACCATTAAAAAACCGCTCCCGCGTCCGGTTCCACACCGGAACCAGTGAGGTGCTCGGCAACCTGATCCTGCTGGAAGCCGACGAACTGATGCCGGGAGAGACAACGGTGGTTCAAATCCGTCTGGATACGCCCCTGGCCACCATTAAAGACGACCGCTACGTCATCCGTAGTTATTCGCCTGTGCGCACCATCGGCGGCGGACGGGTATTGAATCCCATCCCGCAAAAACATAAGCGGTTTAAAGCCGACATTGTCCAACGCCTGAAAGGCATCCTGGCGGGTGATCCGGAAAACAATATCGCCTACTATGCCGAAGAGGCCGGCTACGGCGGCGTTTCTTTTGCCAATCTCAGGATTATGACGAACCTCCCGGAAAAGCAGCTCCAGCAGGCCCTGCAGAACCTGATGTCCAAAAAAACACTGCTCCAGATCGATAAGGAGAATAAGATCTATATCCACAACGACACCATGGAGAAGCTGAAACAGGACTCGCTGGCGCACCTGAAAAATTACCATCAGGTCCATCCCCTCAAGGAAGGCATGTCCAAAGAGGAGCTTAAATCCAAATTCCCGCCGATCTTGACCCCCCGGTTTTTTAACCAGGTGCTCAATCAGATGGTAAAAGATAACGAGATCGTTCAGGATGAAAACTTCATCCGCCTGCAAACCCATGCCGTATCCCTGGGCGGCGACCAGACCGACATCAAAAATAAAATTCTGGAGTCTTACCGACAGAGCGGCCTGACCCCGCCCTATTTTCGCGATCTCAGCAGCACACTTCCCACGGATGCGCCCCGGGCCAAAGACATGCTGATGCTGCTCATCAATGAAGGGCGGATTATTAAAAGCAAAGATGATCTGTATTTTCATGCCGACACAATTGCCGAATTGAAAGACAGAATCATTGCGTTTCTGCAAAGCAACGGCGAAATGACACCGACCCAGTTTAAGGATATGACCGGCCTGTCGCGCAAATACCTCATCCCGCTGCTGGAATATTTCGATTCTCAGAATGTGACCATCCGCGTTGGAGACGTTCGCAGGCTCCGGTCGCGGTAGGAGAAGAATCCCGATCCGGGGGACCGAACTTTGTTTATCATCAGAGGGGATTTCTTTGCTTGCTTTGCGTTCACCTAATAAAATTTCAAATAACAAATCCCAAATATCAAACAAATTCAAATGACCAAAATTCTAAAATAAAAACGTTTTGCCTTGGAGGAGTTTGATCATTGAGTGGTTGAATTTGAGATTTGTTTGTAATTTGGTGCTTGGAACTTGTATTTTTATTGACCTGATCCCAAGAACCTGTTTTTCTAAAATGAAACCATAAACTGTTTATGTCGCAATGTATACATCAGGAGGGGAAAATGAAAAAACCTGTCTATAAAAATCTATTTAATCCTATGAGGATTGATGGCCTGAAATTGAAAAACCGCATCACCATGGCGCCGTTGTATCTGGGATACGCGGCTGCCGGCGGCAAGGTCTCCCCCCTGCTGCTTTATCATTACAAGGAGATGGCCCGGAGCGGGGCTGCCATGATTATGATCGAAAACGCAAGCATTTCGCCGAATGGGAGCGGCTCGGACCGGACCATCCGATGCGATCATAATCGCTATATACCCGGTCTTGAAAAGCTGTCCCTTACCATAAAGGATGAAAGCTGCTGCGCCGGTTTGCAGATTAACCACGCCGGACGTTTTGCCCATGTGGCCGATGCAGTGGCCCCCTCTGGGGTGCCGGCATTTAACAGGACCCCGCGCGCGTTGACAAAAAAGGAGATTGCCGCCATCCAGAAACAGTTTGCTGCTGCCGCCTTAAGGGTCAAAAAAGCGGGGTTCGATCTGGTGGAGCTTCATGGCGGGACCGGTTATCTCCTTTCGCAGTTCGTCTCACCCCGGACCAATCAGCGCACCGACAGGTATGGCGGATCCATTGAAAACCGCATTAACTTTCCCGTAGAAGTTTTAAAACGCGTGAAGGACAACGTGGGGGATTTTCCGGTGGGATACCGTTTTCTGGCCGATGAGTGGATGCCGGATGGACTTGGACTTAAAGAATCCGCGGTGCTGGCAAAAGAACTGCAAAAAGAAGGGGTCGCTTATCTTTCCGTCATGGGCGGCACCTATGAATCTTTTTTCCGGCCGGATATCGTCAGAAAGTCCCAAAAACCCGGATACATGGCATCATTGGCCGGTGCAATCAAAAAACAGGTGCGGGTGCCGGTAATCGCAGCCGGTCGGATTTCAACCCCTGCCAAAGCGGAGTCCCTCCTGACCGGCAAAAAAGCGGACCTGATCGGCCTGGCGCGCATGCTGTGGGTGGATCCGACGTGGCCGCAAAAAGCCAGAAAAGGAGCGGATCGATCGATCTTAAAGTGCAGCCCTAAGTGCGACGCCTGCTTTAAGCTGGTGATGCAGGCAAAACCGGCCTTCTGCCCGAGATGGAACAAAGAAAAACGCGCTGTTTACCGGGAGGTTTTTAAATAGAACCGACCCGTCACGCTTGTCTCCATCAACCGGAATCGAGTTGCAAAACATAGGCTCGCCTTCAGGACAGGGGTCGGTCAGGCCTTGCTCTCATTCAGGGTGCCGGGCGCCCGGAGCATTAAAACCGGCACGCGCGATGCCCGCAGGATTCGATCGGCAATGCTCCCCCTAACCCACCGGCTCACCCCGGAGCGGCCGTGGGTTGCAATGAAAATCATATCAACGCCGTTGGCTTCGGAGTAGTCTATCGGTTTATCCGCAACGTTTCCGACCAGAACCTCCGTCTGGAATTTCACCCCACTATGTTTCAGTCGATTCACCACACCTTTAAGGTATTTCTCAGCCGCAGAAATTCTTTCTGCTTTAATTCTCTTGGTGTTTTCTTCTATCAGCTTATAATCCATTTCGCTGACCTGATATCCGCCATGCGAACTCACCGGGACAGGTTCCGTGACCCGCACAAATACGATCGTGTTTAGTTGGCAACCTGAAATAAATGCCTCAATATGCGGGAGAATACATTCGGCCAGCTTCGAGCCGTCCAAGGGAACCATAATTTTTTTATACATATTCCCTCCTTTCTCAAATTGCCTTTCGCATTACCTTTCAAAAGTATTTTGCGCCGGCTGAATAAAGACCCATTCCTTCACTTTCACGCGACTGACACCATTTCACGGTTGCAAGGGTTACCGTTCGGCAACCTTCACAGGCCTGGCCCGCCGGACAATTTTGCGGACAGCTTTCACGCCTGATATAAATCATCGTTCCGGGTTTAAAGCTATAATGGCTCTTAATGGCTGTGGTCCAATTTGTTAGCATGATAATTGGCCCCCGACAGATTTGTCTGGCAGATTAAGGAGGCTTTTAATCGATGCCGGGAATCTTTTCTTTTTTCATAAAGTATTGTCATTCCAGCACCTGGGGCACCCTAAAACGGTTATGATCCGATCCGATCCATCTGCCCGTAAAAAAAATTCTGCTGTGACAGAGAATAGGTTTCAAGTTCCGCATACCCGTTGAAACAGGATACGAGATTGGCCAGCCGGTTTTGCAATTGATTTAACATGCGACAATCATTCGAACACCGGGGCAGATTCTTTTTTAAGGCACAATCACGGCAGGGACTTTTCGCCAGGTAACCCATTTCAAGATCGAGCTTATTTCCCCTTATGTTGGTGCCTCCCATGGGATCATCCTCCAGTGACGTTCCTCGCCCAAAAAGGGCAGCCTTTCATTTGTGCCGGTTTATTTCACGCTAATTGGGTACGGTTAAAGAACAGCAAGGCGCCTTGCCAGGATGGCGGCCGGCAATTTCAGAATCAGGGGATATGCTTATCTTAACTCCAGATTTAAGACGCTGTTGTCGCTCCCGAAACAATTCGGGCAACACTGGTCGTTGCAAGGGTCCAGCAGCCATTGCCCATCCGCTATAAACTTATATTCGTATGTTCCGGGGGGCATCATCAGCGTTCGGTTCCATCTGCCGTTTACATCCTTCTTCATGGGGTGGGCCTGGGGGTCCCATTTGTTAAAATCGCCCAGCAAGAAAACCTCTCTGGCACCGGTTGATTCAAACGAAAATTTTACTTTTCTCAGGCTGCCTCTGGATTTTACCTTTGCCTTTGTCATGGCTGATCTCCTTATTTGTCGTTGCTAAAGTCGCTCTTCTGTCCAAACCCCGGGGGCGGCAGGCAGTATGGTTTCCAGCAGCAGTCTCTCTGGCTGCAATGCCGGCTGGCCTTTCCGAAGCAATCCGGGTTTCCCTCTATACGCTGAACGCTTCGAATCAGCCGGGCTAAATCGAACCGATTCTCCTCTTGAGAATTGTTTTCCTTTTTTCCCATTTCAATCTGTCTCTGTAACGTATCAGGGTGTATTAATATGGACTTTATAGAATTTGTCCATAGGAGAAAGGCTTCAATTTTCATAGGAAAATTCCCTATATGGGAATACCATCCATACGCCGGAAAAAATTTCCAGGTGGTTTTATCGGTTTTTTCCCGGATTTCGGAAATTTGGAGTGACTGCAACGATATTTGTCAGCGGAGCCGCTATGACCTGAAAGGAGAAGAATTCTAGAGCGGTTTTCAAAAATAAATTCCGCCGGAAGGATGTTTTCAGCGGTACTTTGATAACGGCTATAATGTTGCGGGCGGGGGGCGGGATTATGTTTTCCAGCTATCGATGTCGATGATGCCGAGCTTTGCGGCATAGCGCACCAGTTCTAGCGTGCTGTGCAGATCGAGCTTGCGCATAATATTGGCACGGTGGTTTTCAGCCGTTTTAGGGCTGATGAACAGTTTGTCCGCCACTTGTTG
>JARGFK010000138.1 GCA_029211065.1 Desulfobacterales bacterium | reverse complement strand
CGCGCTTTTATTTGCGAGTTTTTGCCGATTGAAACGGAATTGTCCGGCGGCTGAATCGGAACGTAATTCTGACAACCGCTATAGCGGAATAAACGAGGAAAAACCGAATGCCTAAAATAACAGCCGTTTTTGGAAGTCCGCGGCGCATGGGTAACACCGCAACTCTATTGCGACAGGCGATTAAGGGCGCCCGGGATGCCGGAGCAGAGGTAAATGAAATTGTGTTGCGCGACCTTAAGATGTCGCCGTGCCTTGAGATATACGGATGTAAACAATCCGGACAATGTGCCATCCAGGACGACTTCCAGGGAGTTTTAAAACAATTGCTGGCGTCTCAGGGCATCATACTGGCTTCACCGATTTTTTTCTACACCGTCAGTGCCCATACAAAGATCCTGATGGATCGATGCCAATCCCTGTGGGTCAAAAAATACTGGATCGATAAAGTTCCCTTTGGCGCACGCCAACCCAGCCGAAAAGGGTTGTTCATTTCAGTGGGTGCAACCAAAGGGAAAAAACTCTTTGATGGCTCACTCCTGTCGATAAAATATTTTTTGGACACGCTGGATGCGCAGCTCTGGCGATCGTGCCTCTACCGGGGGCTTGATTTTGAGGGGGATGTTTTAAAGCACCCTGATTATCTGGACGAAGTTTACCGGGCCGGAAAAGAGTTTGCGACCATCCTCTGAGTAAATATCCGACTCCAAAGGGAATTTTCATTGCTGGAATTTCAATAACTTGCTGAAATCCCAAATTTCAAATTCCAATGGCATAAATTCGAAAATCCGAACAATGCTTCGAACTGGAAAGTTTTGGTCATTGAAAATTGATGGCTTCGTAAAAAGTCGAAAATGCGCCTCTTTCGTCATTCCCGCGAAGGCGGGAATCCAAGAATTTCAGACGGTTCTGGATGCCGAATCAAGTCCGGCATGACAATTGGAGTACTTTTTACGAGTTCATTAAAATTGGAATTTGAGATTTGCTTGTAATTTGATACTTGGTACTTGGATTTTTTTTAAACCAGTTTATTCAGAGCTTCCAGCACGGCATCATAATCCGGCTCCTCGGCGATTTCCCGAACGAGCTGAATGTGTTGAATCACTCCCTTTTTATCCACCACAAACACCGCCCGGGCCAGCAGGCGCAGTTCCGGGATCAGCACGCCATAGGCATTGCCGAATTCCGCCTGGCGATGATCCGAGAGTGTAATGACTTTGTCGACACCGGCTGCGCCGCACCAGCGTTTCTGTGCAAAGGGCAGATCCATGCGGACTATCTTCGCCCCAGAAAATAATCCAACACAAAAAACAGCCCGCCGATACAGAACAACAAGATAAACAACGGCATGGTTACAATATACTCGGCAACTCTTTCAAGCCCCCCGAGTGAGGCGTTTCCCATCCATTCAAAATGCTGCTCGCCAACGATATCCACAAGGGTTGAACTCCGCCCGACGGTTTTGGTCTCCATTATACTCGATAACATTTGAAAACCGATCAATAACCCGCCCCCCACGCATGAAAGCACCCCGATCAATGTATATTTGGTCATAGATCCTTCTCCTTTTGTGTTCAGGATTCCGGTTAAAGCTTATCGATCAGATCACACAACAGCCGCACGCCGAATCCGGTACCCCCCGCAGTACAATAGGCATCCCCCTTTTTGGCATAGGCCGGCCCGGCGATGTCGATATGGGCCCAGCGGATATCTTTGACAAACTCCGATAGGAACAGCGCGGCGGTAATAGCGCCGCCCCAGCGCGTACTCCCCATATTGCTGATATCTGCGAAATCGCTCTTGAGCTGTTCTTTATAATCCTGCGGCAGCGGCATCCGCCAGCAGCGCTCGTGGGTCTTTTTCCCGGACGCAACAATCACTTCGGCAAGCGCGTCATCTTCTGAAAAAACACCGGCGATCTTTTCTCCCAGCGCCACAACACAGGCGCCGGTGAGGGTGGCCAGATCGATGAGGGTCTGGGGTTTATATTTTCGGGACACGTACGCCATGGCATCCACAAGGATCAGGCGGCCTTCGGCGTCGGTATTGCCGATTTCAATACTTTTGCCCGAATAGCTTTTGATGATATCCCCCGGCCGCGAGGCGCTCCCCGAAGGCATGTTCTCAACAATGGGCACGACGCCGATCACATTGATTCTGGGTTTCAACTTCGCAATCGTAATCAATGTGGCTGCAACCGCAGCCGCACCGGACATGTCCATTTTCATATCGTCCATTGAAGTCGACGGCTTTAAATTAATCCCCCCGGAATCAAACGTTACCCCCTTACCGACAAATGCGATTGTTTTCCGGGATCCTTTGACTTTATATTCCATGACGACCATCCGCGGCCGGCTCTGACTCCCGGCGCCGACTGCCAGCAGCGCACCGAACTTCTTCTGTACCAGCTCCCTTTCCTGCATGATTCTGGCGTTCAGTTTCACCTTGCGCGCATGGGTTACAATTAAATTTGCAAACTGCTCCGGTCGTTTCTCATTGGACGGCATGCTGACCCAGTCCCTTGCCAGCGCGGTTCCCGTGCAAATGGCCTCTATCCGCGACGGAAGCCTGCCGTATTTTTTCGCCGCTTCATCCGCAACCAGCAAATACGCTTTTTTAAGCGGCTTTTGTTTTTTTTCCGCCAGATATTTGTCGAACAGATGGTTTCCCAGAGAAAGCCCTTCCATCAAAGCCTCGAGAATCAGGGACAGCTCCAGTTTGATTTTTTGTGCCGCCGGCACCATAAAATGGACGGCGTCAAGCTTCATCTGGATACTTCTTTTAGCTGCTTTTCCCGCCATTGCCCGCAAGGCTTCGGCATCAACCCCGTTCAATTTCCCCAACCCAAAAAAAATGATCCGGTCCGCCGCTATCCCGGATGGCTTATAGAAAACAATTTCCTCGTCTTTTGCCCCGCTGAACTCTTTCAGTTTTTTTACTTTTTTAAGAACTGCAACAATCGCCCGGTCCGAATGGATTTCCTTGTCCGCACACACCGGTATTATCAATGTTTCCATGGACGTCTTTTTTAAATCAGCAGATGCGAATGCTATCACAATTTACCTCACTAAATTTCCTCTATGCCGTGACTCTTTATCAGGGCTTTTAAATCAAACTCCTGTATAGGTGTCAGGCTTAAGAATTGAACACTGATGCGGCGGATGTTCTTGGAGCTGTATGAGATATCACCGAACTCGATATTTGAAATCAGTTTAACTTTTAACTTTTCCAGATATAACTTGCCATCCATAAATAAATCGATCTTAAATCTGACCGGCAGGGGTTGTACCTTGTCAACCCGGTTAAATGTGAGGCCGCCCATTCCGATATCCACGATTTGATCCTCGGGCAATGGTTCTGGATCAATCGCAACCGTTAATCCCTCTTGAACCTGGTATCGCTTATACTTTCTGTGTTTTAAGGCAAATATGCTCTTTAGAAAGTCCTTCACCCTCACACCCTCCGCTGCAGCCCCGGTTCATTGAAATTTATTAGAGTAAAGTTCCGTAATTGTCAAATAGATGCCACAAAAGACTGAGATTTTCGATGAATTTCAGATCCGAGTCCCGCTCCGGCAGCATTGCGTTTAAAACCGGAAAGTTGTTTGAGCGAATCGGTTTACTTAAACCAGGCCTAAAAAATATCGATGGAATCGGTCATCCGTTGTCAATTCCGGGTGAAAGGACGTTACCAGCCATTTGTCCTCCTGGGCAGCCACAACGGTTCCATCCGGCAGGGAAGCGATGACTTTCGCCTTTCCGCTTGCCGATAGGAGTTTAGGCGCCCGAATAAAAACAGCCGGAAACGGCCGGACATCTCCTTCCTCCAGAACCGGCACCGTAATATCGCTTCGAAAACTTTCCTTCTGGCGTCCGAAAGCATTTCGCTGGACTTTGATATCCATCAGGCCCAACAGCGGCTGATCCATACCGATTTCCTTGGCCATTAAAATCATTCCGGCACAGGTACCCCACAGCGCCTTGTGGCGGCCGAAATGGCGCAAAGGATCCATGAGGCCATAGCTGACAGCCAGTTTCCCGATGGTGGTGCTTTCGCCCCCGGGAATAATCAGGCCTGAGAGATCCTGCAAGTCCGCCGGCAACCGCACCTCTACGGCATCAACGCCCAGGCGGCGCAAGGCAGCGATGTGTTCGATAAAATCACCCTGTAATGCCAGTACCCCGATTTTTTTGGTATCATTTTCCATGCTTACCAGCCGCGTGTTGCCAATTGCTCTTTTTCAGTCAAACTGCTGACGTTGATACCCACCATGGGGGCTCCCAGATTTTCACTTACTTTGGCAAGAATATTTGGATTTCTGAAGTGCGTTGTGGCCTCAACAATTGCCTTGGCCCGCTGGGCCGGATTTCCGCTTTTGAAAATTCCCGAGCCGACAAAAACCCCATCAACCCCGATCTGCATCAGCAAGGCTGCGTCCGCAGGTGTCGCGAGCCCCCCCGCGGCAAAATTTACCACCGGCAGCCGCCCCAGCGTTTTCGTTTCTTTAACCAGTTCGTAAGGGGCACCGATGGTTTTGGCATAAGTCATCAATTCCTCATCGGGCATAGATTGCAGACGCCGGATCTCCCCCAAAACCGAGCGGGCATGCCGGACCGCCTCCACAACATCTCCGGTCCCGGCTTCGCCCTTGGTACGAATCATGGCAGCGCCTTCGCCCAGTCGGCGTAAGGCCTCACCCAGGTTGCGGCATCCGCACACAAAAGGCACTTTGAACGCATGCTTGTTGACATGATAGGCTTCATCCGCCGGTGTCAGCACTTCACTTTCATCGATATAATCCACACCTATGGCTTCCAGTATCTGGGCTTCCACAAAATGGCCGATGCGACATTTTGCCATCACCGGGATGGATACGGTCTCAATAATCTTGCGAATCAAGCCGGGGTCCGACATGCGCGCCACCCCCCCATCCGCACGGATGTCGGCCGGGACCCGTTCAAGGGCCATCACCGCCACCGCCCCGGCATCCTCGGCGATCCGGGCCTGCTCAGGCGTCACCACGTCCATGATAACGCCGCCTTTAAGCATCTGGGCCAGTCCGCGTTTAACGGTCATGCTGTCGGCGTTATCCTGGCAAGAAATCTTATCAATCTTTTTTTTAGTTTTCATAACGACCCTCCACAAAAATATTCAAAATAATTTTAAATATAGCACCACAAACCTAAAAATAATACTCTTTCCTCTAATAATATAATCGACAAAATTTTTTAGTTTAACATAGGTACGCTTTGTTACGATTACAATCCCCTTATACATACCGCCTTTATCTTTTGATTATCCGGATGAAAGATTTTTCAGATAGGAAACAGCTTCCCAGGAAAAAGCACCGGGATAACACGGCAGTACGGCATTATTGGTGTAAATGGGGTCCTTTTCAAGTGGATACCGGGAAGACTTTAATGCCGCTTTCCATAATACGGTCTGCGGTATCGGGGAATAGTAGGCCGGTATGGGTGTAATACCGCTCTGTTTAACGGTCCGGATAGATTCGACGATGGACGCCAGCGTCTGCCCTGGAAGTCCCGCCAGCAGGTATGCACCGACCTGGTTCTTTTTGAACCCGGCATTTTTCAGCTGCGTGACCGCCTGTACAAATTCAGCCGCTGTCACTTTTGCATCCAGTCCTTCCCTTTGCGTAAAAGCTGTCGTTTCAAGCCCGAGACGGATGGTTTTAAACCCGGCCCGAACCATCATGCCGGCTGTCAGGTCTGTAATTCCACGAATATGAACGGCATTGGGGAGGTGAAATTGGATATCCAAACCGGCCTGAATAACCGCCTCAAACAGGGGCATGGCATGTTTTTCCGCATCCACCAGGAGGGCATCATCGTAGAAAACAAAATCTCTGACCCCATGGGCTTGATGCCAGAATTGAATTTCAGCCACCACGGCATCCGCTCCCCGTCGCAGCGACTTTGGATGCAGCAAATGCGAAGCGCAATACGCGCATTTGAACGGACACCCTTTGGACGTCAGCAAGGGGACATAGTTCACCCTGCGCTGCAGATCGAAAGCCGGATAGGGATACGTATTCATATCTTCAGGATCGAATCGGCATTCTGCCGAAAAGCCGGTATGCCGGGATGCCAGTTCCAGAATAATGCCTTCCCCCGGGCCGGGCGTAATCAGATCTGCACCCGAGTGGTCGACAGCATGCTCCCGGCAAAGGGTTGCATAAATCCCACCGAGAATCACCGTCGGTTCCGGAAATATCTCTTTAATGACCCGGATCGTTTCCTGAACCCCCGGATACCAATACGTCATCAGTGACGTCACCAGAACAAGATCCGGCTGCGCCAACTCCCTTAAATCCTGCCTGAACCACTCCGGCCGGATCCCGTACCGGGAATAATTGCGGGGGACATCTTCAAAAACATCCGGTTTTTTTATGCGTGTCTTCAAATAGGGACCGCGTCCATCTCTGGCACCGGGGTCCGAAGCAGGGGCGTTGGGATGAAAACGATCCAGGCAGTCCAGATAGGACACTTTAAAATCGTGCGCTCTGAGAATGCCGGCCAGCGTCAGCACCCCCAGCGGTTTGGCCCAGAAATCGTACGCAGCAAAATCGGTTATCCAGGGATTGACCAGAAGTATATGCGGTTTGTCCGGTTTCACGGGAAAAGTATCGCAAATAAGTCACGCATGTTTTTCGGGGAACAAGCGCCGGATATCCGCTTCCGTCGCCCGGCAGACGCCCCGTTCCGTAATAAACCCGGTCACCAGCCTGGCCGGGGTGACGTCGAAAGCATAGTCGGCGGCGGGGCTGCCCGCCGGGGGAACCAGAACCCTGCGGATAACTCCGCCGTCCAAACCCTGAACATATCTGACTTCGTCCGGGTCGCGTTCTTCAATGGGAATCTCCTTTATGCCGTCTCGAAGTGTCCAATCGAAGGTGCTTGAAGGCAAGGCAACGTAAAACGGTATATGATTGTCTTTTGCAGCCAGGGCCTTTAAATAGGTCCCGATCTTGTTGGCCACATCCCCCGTGTATGTGGTTCGATCCGTCCCGGTAATGACCATATCGACTTTCCCGTGCTGCATGAGATGACCGCCGGCGTTGTCCACAATAACGGTATGGGGGACTCCCTTTTTGCCGAGCTCCCAGGCGGTCAAGCGGGACCCCTGGTTCAGCGGCCGGGTTTCATCCACCCAGACATGAACAGGGATGCCGTTTTCATGGGCTGCATAGATGGGGGCAGTCGCCGTGCCGTGTTCCACACAGGCAAGCCAGCCGGCATTGCAATGGGTTAAAATGTTAACGACCGCGCCCTTCTTTTTCCGGCTGATCTGCGCGACTAAATCCATTCCGTAAAATCCGATCTGTCTGCAGTTTTCCACTTCCGCTTCAGCGATTTTCTCCGCCGCCACCCTGGCGGCATGAACCTGCCCTTCGCTATCGTTTGATTTTGCAACCTCTGATAGAACCTTATCGACGGCCCAGGCAAGATTAACGGCTGTCGGTCTGGCCGACTTTATCATTTGTGCGTCTCTCAGCAGGCAACCCGGTTCTGCCTTATCTCCGGCAGCCGCCACTGCAGAAATATAAAGGCCATAAGCCGCCGTGACGCCGATCAATGGCGCCCCCCGCACAAACATGTCCTTGATTGCACGGACCACATCCGCAACCGTGTTCAGTTCAACGACCATTTCGGCATGGGGCAGCTGCCGCTGATCAATTATTTTCACTTTCCCGCTATCCGGATCCAGCCAGATGGGTCTTTGGTGAATCGAATCTGTTTGCATAAAAAGAACTCGCTTTCAATCCGTTAAGATGTTAAAATGCTGTTCACTTGATATCGCTACCGGAAAATATTCTTATTTGGCGACTAAAAAGTCAACCATTTAGGCATTCCTCTAATCGTACAGTTAAGGCTATTTATGACACAAATACCATCAAAAAAGATAAAAATCGCCTCCATCATTTCAGGCATTGTTCTGTTGATCATTATAGGAATCATATTATTCAAATTTATTGACAAAACAACCCCTGATTCGATTCCAACCGTCACTGACGCAATCGTCAGGGGATTTACCTTTCTGGACATGCATGCTGATTCCATATTAACCGACAGTGCCCGCGACCGGCTGAGGAAAAGCCTGGGGTCTGAAGCAATTGAAAAAAAGACCGTCCTTGATTTGGAAATGCACTATCCCGGATTTCTGGAAAACTATTTTCCGGATCTCAACGAATTAAATAAACAGTTAAACTTTGAAGGCGGCCGGCGGACAAGAATCGAACACAATACGACAAAGCTGATCTATCGTTACTCCACCACATTTCATTACGTGGAATTGTTTTTTTCAAACTATACCCAAAAACCACTTTTGTTCCGGGTCAAAGCCAAACGGGACGGGATGGATTATCTGGCAACGCTCCAGCAAAAATACGGGGAACCCCGGGAAGTCGTCTGGCAGAATCAAAAAGGAAAGTCGCTTTTCTGGAAACTGGATAAAGATGTTTTGATTTTATCCCTGTTTGTGGACCAGTACGATCAGCCGCAATTTGAAATTATGATCTGCCGTGCAGAAAATATTGAGGAGTTGCTGACGACGGAAAAAAAAGAATCCCGTCAACGCAAAACAGGAAAAACCGAGGCGGGCCGGAAGCTTTTTTAACAAATAGTTGAAAAACTGCGCCTAAGACCGCCATGCCGCGTTGCGCGACGCTCGCCGATGCTCATCCCCCCGTGGGCGGGAAGTCACCGGGTGCTGAAATACCGCGCCGCTCCAGCAAAGATCCTTCAAACCGGAACAATTCGGTCAACGCCTTCAGATAACTGGCCACTGACCTGACCTCGATCAGTTGACTCAGCAGAAGATCCCGCTGTACCTGGGCCACCAGAAAGTTTGTGGATCGCCCGACCCTGAATTTTTCGGTTTCAACCCGCATCTTTTCCTCTTCCAGCTTACGCGTTTCCGAAGATGCGGAAATCTGCTGCCGGGCGCGCTCCACTTCAATATAGGCCGCACGGACATCCAGTTCCACCAGTTGCGAAAGGTTCTCCAGGGCCCGTTGGGCTTGATCCCGGTTGAGCTGTGACCGGCGGTAACGGGCGGTTGCGGCCCGGTTTTTAAACGGGTATTCAAACCTGACGCCGGCAAGGGCGTCATAGCTGTCGCCGCTGGTATCGCTGACGCTGCCGCCGAAAGAATCGGCATAGCCGGTTTTTCCCAGGTTAATGAAAAAATCCATCTTCGGCAGGGTTCCGTTCTTCGTCTTAACAATTTCAATTTCGTCACGCTGGACACCCAAGCGGGCCTGATTGAGATCCGACCGCATCTTCAACGCCACCGCAACATGGGCGTCCGTATCATCCAATGTTACCTGCTGCAGGTCGGGTCGTGACAGCAGAACCACTTCCCGTTTAAAGGGATTGGCACCCGGCGGGTTGAGAAGCCTCAGGAAGCGTAACTGTCTGACTTCCATGGTGCTGCGGGCTTCAATGAGCTCCTGCCGGCGGACGGCAATTTCAGCTTGAGCGGCCACAAGCTCCGATTCGGCCAGTTTGCCGACCTGGATCATTTCCTCTGCTTCTTTCTTTTGCTGCTCCACCAGTTGCAGCGACTCTTCCACAATTTTAATCTGTCGAATGGCCAGGGCGTAATCCCAATAGGCTGTTTCGACCTGGCTCAGGAGGGCTTCGCTGAAACCACGCAATTCATAATAGGAAGCCGTCGTATCCAGCCGAGATTGCTTGATATTCGCCAGGTTTACCGTTGTGCCATACCCTCTTAACAAGGCCTGGGTTACTGAAAGTCCCAGTCGCGACTGTAGAAAAGGATCCTCATTGAGTGATGTTTCAACCCGTTCGGAACCGCCTTCCACCTGAACAGTTGTTCCGGCAGGGAAAAATTTTTCCACGGCAACACCTCCGGCTATCGTATCGGACTCAAATGGATCCCTGCCGCCCCTGGAGCGGGCCCGCTCCCCCCGCTGCCGCTCTGCAGTGGCTTGCGCATTTAAAACCGGATCAAACAGCGCCTGCTCCTGCTCTTCAATCGTTTTCTGAATAAGGGGATTGATCCGCTCAACCGCCAGGGACCTATTATTCTCCAGGGCCATCAGGATCGCATCCTGAATCGTCACCCTGATCGAGTTTTCCGATGCCCGATCCTGCGCCGCCATTGCCGGCCCGATTTCTCTTTGAACGAATTGGGGCCGCGCGCTTATGTCCGGCTTATCCACGTAAGAATCCCGGTTCTGGGCGCTGACCGGCACCATCATAAAAATATGGATGAATAAAAAGAACAAAACGGCGATCAGCATAACCGCTAGTGTCTCGTCAACCATCAATTGTCGGATAGAGGCGGCGTAGTTTTATCCTGGCATCCTCGGCAGTGAATTGCC
>JARGFK010000137.1 GCA_029211065.1 Desulfobacterales bacterium | reverse complement strand
CGATTTTTATATCATCCACAACCGCAATCAATTGCAGGGATGTTTCCTGCAAACTGATGAACGCGATTTCAGTTAAGTCGCTGACCCCGTAAAAAACAATATTTTGGACGTTTTCCTTTTCAAGCGTTTTGAAAATTTTTTGCAGCTTTTTACGAGACGCTTTATAAAATTGAAATGAATATCGAATATATTCATAGGTCAAACGGCTCTTTTCAGCAGCCCCTTTGGGTGTGAGGATATACCTCGCCCGGTTTTTGGGGATGGTGGTAATCTTGAAGTATCCCTTGTGGGCAAGTCGCTTGATAAAGGAATTGACCAACCCCAAGGAAACGTTCAGCTTTTTGGCTAAATCCCTCTGGCTCGGGACGTGGTCATTGTCAATCTCTTCAAGAATTTTTAAGGTGCGGATGTCCTGGTTATCCATTATGATTTGCTGTTCATTATAATATGGGGATTTTTATCGTCGAAGGGAACGTTGGTGCAGAGTGTGCACAGCGAATGTTCCCCGGATAAAAACAATTTGAACCGCTAAGGCGCCTGTCTGCGTGCGAACCCGCACAGGCAGGCGATGGACGCGAAGGATTTTTGTCCGAATCGGGTGCGCCGGAAAGAACCTTCGGCTGTCGATTCGGACAAAGATGCCATGTCTGCGGCAGCGTCATTATTGACAGGATTCTCAGGATTATTTTGCAGTACTTCTCATAAGTAAGTCACGATTTTTGGCGGGTCTGTTTACATCTTCAACGATTGAGTGATTATCCGCTTGATTTCTTGCCATATGAACAAAAAGATCAATATCAATAGACATTCGATGCCCCAGTCGAAGGGCCAGTGACGTTCCACCAACAAGATAAAACTTATTGAACTGTTGATCATGCATCAACTGTTGTAACAGATTCAATACATGCTCTGGTGCTACACTTTTCACAAATTCTTTTATGGCCATGTGCTTATCCGATCATGACTGATAACAGTGCTTCGAAATTGTGAGCGGGGGATGTTGAATTGATTCGAAAAATAGGAGATCGTTTTGGGGCTTAATGACCGTGCTGACAGCAAATGCTTCTTGATGGTTTCGGCCCCAAAATAATTCCAGATGGCGCGCACTTCTTTTCTATTGCCACGCTCCATTACACGAACGATTACAAAAGATGCATACTGATCGATATCCAGCGTTCTGAATTCTACATCCCAAAACAATGCCGGCCTGAGGCAGTCTTTCATTTTTAGGAAGTCATTTTTCATGTTGGTCTATTTGGTCAATGATCGCAAGAAACGCGGGAAAAGTGCGAAATGTTTTTGCGCAAAACGAGCGAAAGCGAGAAAAACGGGACGCATTGGTGCTGAGCGTGCACAGCGATTTTTTTTGGATAAAAAAACAATTTGAACCGCTAAAGCGCCCAGTTACTAAATATGCTACGTTCGGAACATCGTTCATTTTTTGGTCCAGACTTGAGTGAAGCTGAAACGGCTCAAATCTTAGCTTGAGGTATTTAGTAAATCCTGTTCGGATACCCAATTTTCACATTTGAGATTTGGGATTCTTGAAAACTCTCTGATGTTATTTGAGATAATGGTTAGATCCAGACTCAAGGCATGGGCGGCTATCAGCGTATCAAGCGGACCGATTGTTATTCCTTTGGATTCCAGAAAAGCCCTTATTTTCCCATACCATTCAATCAATCGCTTGCCATGAAAAGGAAGAATGGTCAGAGGCATCAGGAATTCATCAAGAGCCTCTTGATTTTTATTTTTTTGCCTACTTTTCGCAACACCATACTGAAGTTCCGCGTGTGTTATTGAAGAAATCCCGAATTCATGAACAGGGTATTGTTCAAACTTTCTCAATACCTTCCTTGGCTTTTCATTGATAATGTAAATGCAAATATTTGTATCCAGAAGATATTTCATTGGAACATGGGCTCACGCTTCTGATCTTCTCCAGGTTGATTTCGCTCGATTTTAAAATCTTTCTCAAAATGGTTAAGACTGTCAAAAAGAGTTTTCCATGACCTTTCTTTAGGTAATAAGACTATCGCTTCACCCTGTTTCTTGATATACACTTCGGTACCCGCCATTCTAAATTCCTTTGGCAATCTGACGGCTTGGCTTTGCCCATTTTTAAACAATTTTGCTGTTTTCATCGTTATCCTCCACCTTGAATATATACCTTAAGTATATATTTACAATCCTATTTGTCAAGAGGAAATAGTTGAAGGTGACGTTTGTTCAGAACGTGCACAGCGTATGTTCCCCGGTTCAGGGTTAAGGATCTTGGGGACGGTCATGTTTTTATGCGTTTCCTATCTCCGCGAGGGATCTTGGGGACGGTCATGTTTTTATGCGTTTCCTATCTCCGCGAGAAACGAGCGAAAGCTGTAAAGGATTCCTTTTTTGAACCGCTAAGGCGCGAAGAACGCGAAGGATTTTTGTCCGAATCGGGTGCGCCGGAAGGAACCTCCGGCTGTCGATTCGAACAAAGATACCATGTCTGCTGCAAATTAATTATCGCTGGTTATTCACCATCAGTGTTATGCCGTCTTTCATTCTTTCATTAACGGGACATTCCAGTTTAAGATAAAACCTATCTTCATCTTTGACAGTTTCATATAGGTTAAATGTTGAGCTTTATGATTGGTTTAGCGCTAAACTATTCCTCCTGATTTCGGCTAAATAGCTTTCAATGCGGATCGGATCGAATTTCACGCCAACACCTCCTGTATGAGTCCTTCGCATTCACGAAACCTCATGCCGTACCGTTCGAGGAAATCCAAACGAACATCCGATTTTTTATCGACAATAACGCAGCCTCCTTCCAGCACGTTCTTTAAATAAAGAAGTCCAAAAATGTCGGCGCGTTCATTCAGGTCGTTTAGGATGCGGACATCGAAAGCATCAGGCGCCAGACCCGTTTCCTTGTAAAGGGCGATTTTCAAATCCGCCGACAATCGATGGGGATCTTCATCCGCTTTCATATAAACGGCGATATCGATGTCGTTGCCCGTATCTCCGGAAAGCGTCGAGCCGTAAAGATAGGCAAAAAGAATCCTTTCATCATCCGATAACACCTTGACGGCTGTGTTTATAAAATTCTTGTACTTTATGTTATTCATAATTTCTATCCTGTACTATGGGACGGGGCTGTACATATACTATGTTTCTTTACCAGTCCGGCCTTGGCAATAATCAAATCGCGATCAACCATGAAAGGTCTCCCCGACGCTTCTTAAGAATCCTTTTTGCATGATGCTGCGGTAATATCCAAATTCGGCGATTCGACTTAACGACGCTATCATAAACAGAGCCTTAAGTTTCGAATCATTGGTCTGAACGCATTTTCCTTTAGAAAATATCTGACGCAGCAACTCTTCGCCTGCGGTATTCATGATCACCGGGTGGATATCTTTTTTGAGAATTCTCGATAACTCCACAATGACAAGCTCCCTCAATTCATCCGCCCTTTTCATATTCATCTGCTTTAACAGTAGCCGATGTCGACATCACTGTCCGGTCGCTGCTTACCGGCTTCCTGGGAACCGAACAGATACACCGCTATGACTTCGGGTTTTTTTGAAAAACAGTTTCTGATTAAATGTTCCATTGGGCAATTAGCGGCTATTCGCATTTTTCTTTCGCAACCAGTCCCGGACCAGATCGGCAAAATATATTAGATCATCTGCCTCTCCTAATTGTTTATGAACTTCATCCCAATTTATACTCAGATACTCATGGACCATGATGTTTCGGAATCCGGCAATGGGAGCTAATTTTCGTGCAAACTCAAATGGAAGCACACCCAATTCGCCCATTCGTATAATCGCCTCATAGTAGTCACGTGGTTTTTGAGCCTTTTCCAAGGAGATGATTCGATGGCTGATATCGATGCAACACTGGGCGGCGATCTCCAGATTGCGCTCCACAATATCGCGCAAATAGGCATCTTCCTCAAAATCAGAACGTTTTTTTTCCCTAAAAGGCGCTAATCTTGCCAAGCGTTCGTTCAGTTCGTCTAAGCGCCGTTCGATACCGGAGAACTCGGGAATCATATTCGTCTCCTCTGCTGATTATGTCATGCCGCTGCATTCTTAAAATTGGTAAATAATCGCCATAAAGGCCAAGAATACGAGCTTCATATTCAACCCGTGTGGAAACATCGCATTGGTATATCAGCTCTCCCTGGGCAATAATTGAATAAGCCATTTCTACCGGAGCATTATTTAAATGTACCACATCAACCTTGTCAGCTTCAAGCATGTGAGTCAAAACAGATGATAGCGGTCCACAGATCTGTCGCCGATTAACCGCACGATCGCTTAGCACGCCAAAATCGTAATCACTTCGAGGTCCTATAAAGCCATCCACTCTCGAACCAAAAAGATAAACAAGCCTAACACCCGCTATATCAACGAGAATATCCGTCAGCAATTTTTTCAATAAATTAATGAATTCGTTCTTCTGCTTGTGCATCGCTTTTAATTCATTTTGTTTTACGGTTTTTAAGGCGTCGACGAAGCGCTAACGATTCTTTATATTTCAAGGTGAATTTTTGTGGAAGTGATATGGCTCCGCCTGGTGGGTTACATGGCCGGCATGAAACTTAACAGTTGTATCTCATTGATTTTAAGTTACCGAATACTATTAAATATTTAAACGTTCAGTAATTGAACACAAAACAGGCGATCTGTCAATATTTTTTATATTATTTTTTGTTATTTTAAATGGTTGGATTTATTTCAGGGGGAAACATCAAGCACCAACTGTTACGGATTCAAATACCATTGATATGTCTCTCGGATTCCCTGTTGAAATGACAGCGTCGGCTCCCACCCCATACCGGCAATATTAGAAGTATCGAGCAATTTCCGGGGGGTGCCGTCCGGTTTGGAGGGGTCAAAAATGATTTCACCTTGGAATCCAACGACGGCATTTACTAAACCTGCAAGTTCTCGAATCGTATGATCCTGGCTGCATCCTATATTTATCAATGGCACTTGTGAGTCAACGATTAAAGAATGAAACACTGGATGCGGTGTATTAATTAGAAAAAGGCAGGCATCGGCCAGATCATCCACATGGAGGAATTCGCGGCGCGGGGTACCGCTACCCCATATGGGCACTGACGGCGCAGGCAATGAGGTGTTGGTCGGAACTGATACGGCATGTCCGGCGCTTCTGGATATGGATATCAAACTGAAGCGGAAATCGTCCGGAATGGCGCCGTATTTTTTTTCATCCCGGTCGATCGATTGCCAGTCTCCGGCCGCAGCCAGCTTGGCCAGGTGAAACTTGCGGATCAGGGCCGGCAGAACATGGCTTGTTTCAAGATCGAAGCTGTCGTTGGGGCCATAGAGGTTGGTGGGCATGACCGCCAGAAAACGGGTGCCATGCTGGCGGTTATAGGACTGGCACATCTTAATGCCGGCAATCTTGGCAATGGCGTAGGGTTCATTTGTTTTTTCAAGGGGTCCGGTCAAGAGGTATTCTTCTTTCATGGGCTGGGGGCATTCCCGGGGATAGATGCATGAAGACCCCAAAAAAAGTAACCGTTTGACACCGGATTTCCGGGCTGCATGGATCACATTCGTCTGGATGACCAGGTTGTCATAGATGAAGTCCGCCGGGTAGGTGCTGTTTGCCAGAATCCCGCCCACTTTGGCAGCAGCCAGAAAAACGTACTCCGGTTTTTCCGTTTGAAAAAAATCTTCAACCGCTGTCTGCCGGGTCAGGTCCAGTTCGGCATGGCTTCGAAAAATAAGATTCCGATACTTATCCGCCTTTAGCCGGCGCAGGATGGCCGTACCCACCAGACCGGTATGACCCGCCACATATATTTTTGAATATTTATCCATATATCCTATATCTATCCGGTCTTTATACCTTTAGAATCCTTGAAATTTAAATTCGAAACATGAAATTCGAAATCCGAAACAACACCGAATGACCAAAATTCAAATGATCCAAACGAATAAGTGATGCCAATAGCACGAGTATAATTTTTTTTCATTGGGGCATTTGTTATTTGAATTTGTTTCGAGTTTCGATATTCGGATTTTGAATTTCGTCAATAGTATTTATGTAAATCATGATCTCCGGAGTCGGATATTTCCTTTGTCTCCTTCAGTCTTGAGCCTACATTTTTTACATATCTGCTTCCACACTACCCAAAATCGGAAACCCGTTGCGCTTGCAGATGGCTTCCCGGGCGCTTTCCTCTAGATCATTCGCCACCATTTCAGCCACCATTTCGTCAAATGAAATCTCGGTTTTCCAGCCCAGTTTTCGGCGCGCTTTGCCCGGATTTCCCAGCAGCGTATCCACCTCGGTGGGCCGGAAATACCGCGGGTCAACAGAGACCACCACCTGCCCTTTCATCACGGGTCGGACTCTAACCAGGCCTTTGTAGCGCTCAAGCGTTTTAACAGGCGTCACGTCGGCAACAAAGCCCTCTTCGGAAGGGCCCTTTCCGCGCCATGCCAGCGTGACACCAATCTGCCTGAACGCTTTTATGCAAAAATCCCGAACCGAGTGCTGCTCGCCGGTGGCAATGACATAATCATCCGGCTGATTCTGCTGCAGGATCAGCCACTGGGCCCGGACAAAGTCTTTGGCATGCCCCCAATCCCGCAAGGCATCCAGATTGCCGAGGTAGAGACCTGCCTGAAGGCCAAGAGCAATTCGGGCTGCCGCCCGGGTGATTTTACGACTGACAAACGTTTCCCCCCGGAGGGGCGACTCATGGTTGAACAGAATGCCGTTGCAGGCAAACAGGTTATAGGCCTCACGGTAGTTGACGGTGCACCAGTAGGCATACAGCTTGGCGCAGGCATAAGGGGAACGGGGATAAAACGGCGTTGTCTCGCTCTGGGGTGTTTCCTGAACCTTTCCGTAGAGTTCGGACGTAGAAGCCTGATAAAACCGGGTTTTTTCCCCAAGCCCCAAGAGACGAACCGCTTCCAGCACCCGCAAGGTTCCCAACGCATCGGTATTGGCCGTGTATTCCGGTGTTTCAAAGGAAACTTTCACATGGCTCTGGGCTGCCAGGTTGTAGATTTCATCGGGTTGGACTTCCTGAATAATACGCGTCAAATTGGAGGCGTCCGTCAAATCGCCGTAATGCAGTTTGAAGCGGATATCTTTTTCATGGGGGTCCTTGTAAAGATGGTCCACCCGCTGGGTGTTGAACAGCGAAGAACGGCGCTTGATGCCATGCACTTCATAACCCTTTTCCAATAATAACTCGGCCAGATATGCACCGTCCTGTCCGGTAATGCCGGTAATTAAAGCTTTTGTTTTCAAGCGAATAGTCCCCCGGAAAATTGTTCTTGATTGGTAAAAATCAGATTAAAATGCTTTTATAGCGGTTGTCAAAAAAACGTTCCGTTATCCCAACGTTTTTTTCTACAACCGCTTATACCGCAATTCATTGTTTCGGAACTTTATTATGAAAAGCGGTATAACAAAATAATCTTTATATTTAAAGGAGAAAATATAAAATGCATCAATGCTTTGACTTACACGATCTTTCGGACTTATACTTTAATATTGCACACGCTGGAGGCTTCTATCTTCTCATCTGTTTTCATGCAAGTTTCAGGTTATGGTTGACAAGTCGGGTTGTTCTTAATATCGATGAAATAATCCCTGCTACAACAGGGTAAAGCCGACTTTAAGCACCAACCATAAAAATGAGGATTCCAAATGAATTTTGAATGCATTATCTATGAAAAAAGTGAGGGTATTGCCACGATTCAGATGAATCGACCCAAAGTCTTGAATGCCATGAACAAACAGCTCTGGCTGGACATCCAGGCGGCCCTTGAAGACAGTAAAAACGATGCGGACGTAAAAGTGCTGATAATCACCGGCGCCGGCCGGGCCTTTTCCACCGGAGCGGATTTGAAGGAATCGAAAACCCGCAGCATCGAAGCCTATCGGGATTATCTGAACGAGCTGCAGGAAGCCTCCCGTAAAATCATCCGGTTTGAAAAAGCCACCATCGCCGCCATAAACGGCTACGCCCTGGGATCTGGGTACGAACTGGCGTTGGCCTGCGATATCCGCATCGCTGCCGAAGAGGCCCAGATCGGTTCACCCGAGGCGAAGGTCACTTCCTCGGTTACCGGCGGCGCCATGCGCCTCGTCCAGGACCTGATCGGACCGGGCAAGGCCAAGGAGCTGCTGTTTACCGGCGAATACATCAGCGGCAAAGAGGCTGAACGCATCGGACTGGTCAACCGCGCGGTCCCCCTCGACAAATTGATGGACGAAGTCCGGGCCATGGCCCGGAAAATCGCCGCCAACTCCGCTTTTTCCATTAAAATGATTAAAAAGGGGCTCTTGATGGCGCGCGGTGAAGTCAGCCTGGAAGCCCTTATGGATTTTGAAACCGAAGCCTGCCTGGCGTGCGTTTCCACCAAAGAACGCCAGGAATCACTCAAGGAATTTGAGGATCGCAAGAATAAATAAGGGGCCCAGGGGTTGAGGGTTCCAGGGTTCAAGGGAAATCTAATAAGTTTGAATCTTACAGGAGGGTATCATCGTGCTTGACAACATTTTAAACGCCACTTCCGTCGCCATCGTGGGCGCATCCAAAAGTGAAACCAAACGGGGGTTCCAAGCCATTCGAACCCTTTTGAATGAAAAATTTGAAGGCCGGATCTATCCGGTAAATCCCAAGGAAAAAAACATTCTGGGATTCAAATGCTACCCCACGGTGTCCGACATCCCTGATCCGGTTGACATCGCCCTCATCACCACCCCGGCCAAAACCATTCCGGCGGTATTAAGGGATTGCGGCAAAAAGGGGGTCCACGGCGCCGTCATTATCGCCGGCGGATTCGGCGAAACCGGCGAGGAAGGAAAAGCGATGGAAGCGGAAATGGTGGCCGTGGCCCGGGAGCAGAAAATCCGACTGATCGGCCCCAACACCTCCGGCATGATCAGCTTGAAACAGAATCTGAACCTCGTGGGCCTACGGGATGTGCCCAAGGGCGACATCGCCCTGCTGACCCAGAGCGGCAACATGGCCCTGACCCTGATTACCGAAGCCAAGCTCAAAAGCCTGAAGGGATTTTCCTATTACGTGGGGGTCGGCAACGAGGCCGACATTAAGTTCCACGAATACCTTGAATTCTTCCGGCAGGATCCCGGCACAAAGGCCATCCTGATGTACGTGGAAGGTATGCGCCAGGGGCGTGAATTCCTGCAGCAGGCGTATACAACCACCATTGACAAACCCATTATTCTCCTAAAAAGCGGACGATCCTACACCGGTCGACAATCGGCCGGCTCACATACCGGCGCCCTGGCCGGCATGTCTGAAGTTGCCAAGAGCGCTTTCAAGCGCGCCGGCATCATTTTGATCGAAAATTCGACTGAGCTTTTCCCGGCTGCGGAAACCCTCTCCAGCCTGCCGCCCATCAAAAACAACCGGATCGCCATTCTGGCGGACGGCGGCGGACATGCCACCATTGCGGCGGACATTCTGACCGATCTGGGGGTTGAAATACCTGAACTGAACGCCAAAACAAAAGAACGCCTGAAAAAAATTCTGCCCTTTGGCGCGTCGGTCCGCAACCCGGTGGATGTGGCCGGCGGCACGGACTCGGACCCCACCGTGTTTGCCGACTGCGCCGATATCATTTTGAAAGATCCCAATGTCGGCGGTCTTCTGATCGTCGGGCTTTTCGGGGGCTACGGCATCCGCTTTGCGGAAATCCTGGCGCTGCAGGAGGAGGATGCCGCCCACCGCATGGGAAGGATATTAAAAAAACGCAACAAACCCATCGTGCTGCACAGCCTGTACAGTTCGGCCAAACCGCATTCGCTGCACCTGCTGCGGTATTATAATATTCCGGTCTATGACTCCCTGGATGTCGCCTGCAAGTGCATGGGGGTATTAGCGGAATATGGAAATTACTTAAATATGTACCACACCAAGGTAAGCTTTGTATTTAACTGGGGCGCCAAAGCCAAGCCCGAAGGCCGGGAACTCATCCGCAAGGCCCGTCAGGAAGGCCGCACAGGGCTGCTGGAGTATGAATCCAAACGCCTGCTGCATTTGGCCGGTGCGCCGATCGCCCAGGAGTTTCTGGCCACCACCCCTGAAGAAGCGGTCCGCTTTGCCGAAGGCCTTGCAGGCGCTGTTGCAATGAAAATTTCATCTCCCGATATCCTGCACAAAAGCGACGCCGGCGGCGTACGCCTGGGGCTCCATTCGGAAGACGGCATCCGCCGGGCTTTCAAGGAAATCATGGACAACGCCAAAAAATACGACCCCAAAGCCGATATCCGGGGGATCCACTTGGCGCCCATGGCTGCCAAAGGCGTGGAAATCATTATCGGAACCAAAATCGACGATCAGTTTGGACCGGTGATCATGTATGGGC
>JARGFK010000136.1 GCA_029211065.1 Desulfobacterales bacterium | reverse complement strand
AACGGCTTGCCAAGACCATCGTCAACCTGCTCGAAGATTTCGCGGTTCCGCATGGGGATGGGTATCTCCTGAAAATGAAACTCACCCATCAGGATTTTGCAGACCTGATCGCCTCCACCAGGGAGACCGTGACCGTAACCCTCAATAAAATGAAAAATGATGACCTGATCGAGGCGGAAGGCCGGTTCCTGGTGATTCCCGACCTGGAACGATTGCGCAGGGTTGGCGAAATCGCCTGATATACCCCTCGTATAGCACAAGGCATAATTTTGTGCGAGCAGACAAGCTGCTCAATTTAGCTATAACTCAACGCAAGGAGATGTACATCATGAAGAAAAAATGGTTATTCTGGCAACAGCGCTGGTAACAGCAGGAACGCTCTCCCTCGCTTATGCGGCAAACATCGAAAAAGGCAAGGCCCTGTTCGAAAGCCCGGCCCTTGGCGGCGGCACCACCGGCAAGAGCTGCAATACCTGCCACGCCAACGGCAAAAGTCTTGGCGGTGACCTGTTCGATCGCAAAAAACTGACCATCATGGGTATGGGAAAAAACAATGTCGAGGAAATGGTTAACGTCTGCATCGAAAAACCACTGGGTGGAATTGCCATTGACCCTCAAGGCGAAGAGATGCAGGACCTGATCGCCTACATGAAAACTCTGGGTTCCAAACAGGCAAAGAAAAAATCAAAGAAGAAACACGAGGGTTGCTGATACTTTGGAATGCTAGCATCGCTCCAGAAGCGTTCCTGTAAATTTCGCACGAACGATTCTGGTTTAACTTTAATATACAGCCAGGTCTGCCTGGCAGGAATAAAAGACATGGACGATCTATTATTGGAGTGCGATAGCAAAGGGTCGATGGCGATCAATGATTTCTCCAGAATATTGGCAACAATTGGCAGATTGCCCGTCACAGCCGAAGGAATCGATACCCTGCAGGTTAATCTCGGTCGACGCTGCAACCTTGCCTGCAAGCACTGCCATGTGCAGGCCGGGCCATCACGGACTGAAATGATGGCAAGAGCCGATATTGAATCTGTTATCGATGCCCTTGAAAAATCACCGATAAAAATTCTTGATCTCACAGGCGGCGCGCCTGAATTGCATCCCGCTTTTCGCTTCCTGGTCACTGCCGCAAAAGCCATGGGGCGCCATGTCATGGCCCGCAGCAACCTAACCATTTTTTTCGAGGCGGATCAGGCCTACCTTCCCGCTTTCTACAGAGAAAACAAAGTGGAGATTATCGCGTCCCTTCCATATTTCCGTATCGCCAACGTCGATGCGGTTCGGGGCAAAGGCGTCTTCGAGCGGTGCATAAAAGCGCTGCAAATTCTAAATGAGCATGGCTATGGACAAGAGGACAGTGGTTTGAAAATCCATATTGTTCATAATCCGCATGGTGCATTTCTGCCTTCTTCCCAGGAGTCTCTGGAAGCTCAATACCGTAAGGAACTGCAGAAAAATTTCGGGGTTCGGTTCAATAGCCTTTATACCCTGGCAAACATGCCTTTGGGCCGTTTCAAGGATTTTCTTGTTACAACGGGCGGCTATGAGACCTACCTGGAGAAATTGCGGCAGGCCTTCAACCCAGCAACGCTTGACGGCATCATGTGCCGGCGGCTGGTGAGTGTCGGCTGGGACGGCGTTCTTTCCGACTGCGATTTTAATCTGGTCGTTGGACTGCCAGTGGACGACGGTTGTCCAAGGCACATACGGGATTTTGATTATGAGGTCCTCTCGCGGCGGAAGATCGTGTTAAGCGAGCACTGTTTCGGATGCACCGCCGGCCAGGGATCCACCTGAACGGGTGCTGTCGCAGGCGGTTCGCCTGCATAAAATCAGGAGGATGCAACAAAGCCATTTCATTTTTGGGATTTCACCGGAGAACTGAAAATCTATAACGAAGGAGAAAAGCTGAGAATCGTACGAAAACTGAGTGGGGCATTCACAGGCGGTGCTTTAGGTGGCTTAGCGGACAGCATCAATATCTGGGTTCTTTCCCACATAGGGATTACCGGGATGCTGGGAGTCACCATGAAACCGGAATTCACTCCCTCATGGCTTTACCAGCGCATGGTTTGGAGTGGGATATGGATGTTACTGTTGCTGCTTCCCTTATGGCAAAAACGAATTGTGTTGCGGGGGTGAGTTTTCAGCTTGCTGCCATCCTCAATGATGCTCTTTATGGTTTTTCCAGATATGGGAAAGGGAATTCTCGGACTGGGTTTTGGAACAGTAACTCCCGTGGTAGTAATAGCTCTTAATTTTGTCTACGGAATCATCGCGGCATTTTGGTAGGCTTTACCGTGCAAAACGATTAACATTAATCATTGGGAATGTGATGAAGAATATCAACCCTTCACCAGTTATATCCAGACATCTTCCGCTGTCTGTTTTTCCGGTTCTTCTTGCAATATTCTGGCTTTCCTGCGTCAACGCCGCACCATCCCCAGATCTCTGGCCGCGCTGGCAGGAACAGGCGTCAGACAGCACAACCACCGTCGACCATCGTTCCTGGGACTTGGTACTGAAAAAGTATCTGGTCACCGACCATCCTTCCGGGATTAACCTGTTTCGTTATGGAGACGTCTCGCAGGAGGACGAGAAAAAGCTTACGGAATATCTTGAATATCTGCAGCAGGTCGAGGTTTCCTCACTGAACAGAAAGGAGCAATTTGCCTACTGGATAAACCTGTACAATGCTCTCACCATACAGGTCATCCTGGACCACTATCCGGTAAAAAGCATCATGGACATCGACATATCGCCCGGCTTTTTCAGCAATGGCCCGTGGGATGCCAAGTTGCTCACCATCAAAGGAGAAAAGGTCAGCTTGAACGATATCGAGCACCGCATCCTGCGGCCGATCTTCAAGGACAACCGTATCCATTATGCTGTGAACTGCGCGAGCATTGGCTGCCCGAACCTGCAGCCCGTGGCCTTTACCGCCGCCAACACGGAAGAGCTGCTACAGGCCGGCGCCAAGGCGTATGTCAACAGCCCCAGGGGGGCGCGGATGGTTAATGGCAAATTGATCGTTTCCAGTATTTACAAGTGGTTCCGAGTGGATTTCGGTGGTTCCGAGGAGAGCGTGGTCCAGCACTTGCGGCAATACGCGGAAGAAGACCTGGACGAGTCCCTGCGGACATACAGCAAGGGGTTGCTCGATGACTACGACTGGAATTTGAACGAGCCGTAGCCATAACTTGCCTTACCTGACAGGAATGAAAATGAATAAAGCAATCATCTGTATCGACCGGGACGGAACACTTATCCATGATTCAAGAGAACACCTCTTTCTGGGCAGTGATAATAATTGGCCTGAGAAAGTAAAGATCCTTCCAAATGCCATTGAGGGAGTACGCCGGCTCAACACCATTGCCGGGGCCGGAATCTACATGATCACCAATCAGCCTGGCGTTGCCATCAGCGATTTCGCCCTGCTGACCGAGGGAAGGGCCCGTGAGGTCTGCCGGTTCGTGGTTGAAATGTTCAAAGACAGTGGAGCCCGCCTTGACGGTTACTTTCTCTGCCCTCACGCCACCCCGAAATATGTCAGCCGGAAACCGGGCACAAATTTCCATCCTCATCTGGTCCATGATTGCCATTGCCTGAAACCCGGCCTCGGCATGGTTTTCAATGCCTTGAAAGCCGAAGGGATAACGCCTGAAAATGCCGATATCTATGTCATTGGTGATCGGGCAAGCGATATAAGAACCGCTCTCAAGATTGATGGAACAGGTATACTCATTCCTTTCGTCAATGAGCCAGGTGAACTTGCCAAAATAAAATTGCTGGGAAAACAGGGACAAATTTATGTCGCCGAAACCATGTTTACCGCAGCCGAATATATTGTTTCCCAGGTAGGGAAGAAATCCGCATCGCATGTATAAAAACCGTGAGGAATGGAAAATGGCCTATTATAGGAGCATCACATCTCATCCTGCTTATGAAAAACTCCGGAAGCTGGCTGAAACACCTTTTTGCCTGAACCGCCCGGGAGCGCTGACCCGTGAACGGCTTCTTTCCTATGCCTGCCAAATTGGAGAGTTCAAACTCCTGTACGGGGCCCAGCGGGTGAATACGGGCGTGCTGAACGCCTTGCAGGAATTAGCGAATGAAAGCCAGGTTGTGCGTCAATTCAAGGAAATGAAGCAAGGCAAGGTAATCAACCGGATCGAGGGCTACGAAAGCGAAGAACGTATGGTCTTACACTCTGCCGCCCGTGACATCTTCGGAACCCCGGCTCATCCCGAGGCGACTGCCCAGGCCAAGACGGAGCTTGACAAGCTGCAAGCATTTCTAGGGGACCTTGAAAGCGGGCGTATCGTCAATAAAGCAGGAGAAAGCTTTACCAATATGGTGATGATCGGTATAGGCGGTTCGGACCTGGGGCCCCGCGCCCTGTATCTGGCCCTGGCAGCCTATAGGATTCAGGAGAGGTCTGTGCAGTTTATTTCCAATGTCGATCCCGATGACGCGACCTGTGTCTTGGGCAACCTGGACCTGAGCCGCACCTTGGTCAACGTGGTTTCGAAAAGCGGCACCACCCTTGAAACTCTGACGAATGAAGAGCTGGTCAGGGCAGCTTTCATCGCGACCGGTCTTGATCCCAACAAACATTTTATCGCAGTCACCGGCAAAGATAGTCCCATGGACAATCCATCCCGATATCTCCACTCTTTTTACATGTTTGACTATATCGGCGGCCGTTATAGCGCGACCTCAATGGTCGGAGCAGTGATGTTGGGTTTTGCACTGGGTTACGAGGCTTTAGTTGAAATCTTGCGCGGCGCCAATGATATTGACTGGGCGGCAGAAGAGGCTGATATCCGGCAAAACATCCCCCTGCTGATGGCCCTGCTCGGTATCTGGAACCATACTTTCTTAGGGCATGAAACAGTAGCTGTTCTTCCATACAGCCAGGCACTGATTCGTTTTACCGCCCATCTGCAACAATGCGACATGGAAAGCAACGGCAAATCTATTGACCGCCAGGGCAACCCGCTCACCGTGCAGAGCGGCCCCATTATCTGGGGAGAACCGGGCACCAACGGCCAGCACGCCTTTTATCAACTTCTCCACCAGGGCACAACCATCGTGCCGGTTGAGTTTATCGGCTTTCGTCACAATCAATATCAGCAAGACATCATCATTAAAAAGACCACGTCTCAGGACAAACTGCTGGCCAACCTGCTAGCCCAATCGTTGGCCATGGCCACCGGCCGAGATCATGAGAACCCCAATAAACGTTTTGCCGGCAACAGACCCAACAGCATCCTGCTGGCCGATCGGCTGACCCCGTATATCATGGGGGCGCTGCTGGCTATTTATGAGACCAAGATCGTCATGCAGGGCTTTATCTGGGATGTCAATTCCTTTGATCAGGAAGGCGTCCAGCTTGGCAAGGAATTGGCCGGGGAGATCCTGAGTCACATGGCCCGGCGACGCACGGATAAGGATCATCTTGGAGCTGATGATGATCTGGGGTGGGGCATAGTGGCGGCGGCGGAACTGTGAGCCGAAATGTGGATAATTGAGAGGTGCGTAAAGTAAAAAAAACATTGATGAACTGAGCATCAATACATTGAGGATGCTTTCTCTGGATATGGTAGAAAATACAAGGTCAGGGCATCCCGGCCTGCCTCTGGGCGGGGCCGCTATGGTGTATGCGCTGTATTCACGAATTATGCATCATAACCCCCTGAACCCGAAATGGCTCAATCGGAACAGGTTTTTGCTGTCCGCCGGGCATGGTTCCGCACTTTTGTATTCGGTCCTACATCTTTTCGGATATGGCTTGACACTTGAAGACTTAAAAAAGTTCAGACAAGCCGGCAGCATTACCCCAGACCATCCGGAGTACGGCATGACCCCCGGGGCGGAGGCTACCACCGGGCCGCTCGGGCAGGGGTTTGCCATGGGGGTTGGCATGGCGATCGCGGAAAAGGCTCTTGCTGACAGCTACAATACCGAGGAGATTAATATAGTCGATCACTATACCTATGCGTTTGTATCAGACGGGGATCTGATGGAAGGACTCACCTCTGAAGCGGCATCTCTGGCCGGAACTTTAAAGCTGGGCAAACTTATCTACCTCTACGATAGCAATCATATTTCACTTCAGGAACCCACAAAGGTGGCCTTTACCGAAGATGTACAGCAACGTTTCGACGCCTACGGCTGGCATACCTTGCGGTTTGATGACGGCAACGATATTGCGAAACTGACGGAAGCGATGAAGCAGGCACAAAACACTACCGACAAGCCCAGCCTTATTCTGGCGCGGACCCATATCGGTTTTGGCTTGCCAAAACAAGATACCGCCGCTGCCCACGGTGAACCGCTTGGTGAAGAAGCTCTTAAGGGAACCAAAGAGTTTTTCGATTGGCCTTCTGAAAAAAGCTTTTACATCCCAAAGGAAGTCGCCTGGCATTTTGAGCGACTGCAGGAAGAGGGAAAGCGAAAAGGGGCGGAGTGGAAGAAACTGTTTGCAGAATATAGACAAAAATCACCAGAACTGGCCGAGCAGTATGAACAGGATCAGGCTGGAAAAATCAAGGAGAAGCTATGGGCCGGATTGCCGGTTTTTCCAGTGAACGAGAAGCCAATAGCGACCCGAAGCTCGTCCGGCAAGATCATACAGGTCATCGCGGAGCACATGCCTGGATGTATCGAAGGTTCGGCCGATCTTAATCCCTCGACCGAGACCTACCTTTCCGGCCAGGGTGATTTCGGGGCAACGGATCACGCTGCCCGGAAAATTCACTACGGGGTCAGGGAACACGCCATGGGCGCCATCACCAACGGGATTGCCCTGCATGGCGGCTTGATAACATACTCGGTTACCTTCTTTGCCTTTTTCAATTATATAAAGCCTGCCATAAGGCTTGCCGCTCTGATGAACGCGCATGCCATTTTTGTCTTTACCCATGACAGTATCGGTTTTGGAGAGGACGGCCCCACCCATCAGTCGGTGGAGCCACTTATCTCGGCCCGGGCAGTACCGAACCTGACGGGCATCCGGCCTGCGGACGCCAACGAAACCGCAGCGGCCTGGTACATGGCAATTGCCAGAAAAAATCCCACGGTGCTGGTTCTCACCCGGCAGAACCTGCCGATATTCGACGCGAAAAAACACGGAACGTTTGCAGGTGTTTCAAAAGGAGCGGATACGCTGTTCGACTGTGCGGAAATCCCTGACCTGCTTCTTATTGACACAGGGTCGGGAGTTCACCTTGCCGTTGAGGCGTATAAGCAACTTGCCAAACAAGGGATAAAGGCCAGGGCCGTCTCAATGCCGTCCATCGAAATTTTCAATGAACAGGATGATGCCTATAAGATGTCCGTGATTCCTCCTACCGTTAAAAAAAGTTTGGTTATTGAGGCGGGGTCTTCTGTCGGGTGGTGGAAATTGGCTGGCGATGGCGGCGATGTAATCGGCGTAGATACGTTCGGGGAATCCGGGCCGGGAAAAATCGTTTTTGAACGGCATGGTTTCACGGTGGAGAACATTGTGGCGAGAGCGTTACAGTTGTTGGGTGATAACCCTGCCGGCAGCGATGAAAACGTCCTCGGGCTCTTCATCCATTACGAGGAGACAGCGGGTTGATATCGAGAGGTTTGCAATGGAAATCAAGTTGAGTTCAGAGATCAGTGAGGCCGGTGCCGAATCCTGCGAAATCGTTGCTGGAGGCCCCTGCGGTTATGTGATCTTCGGCGCTTCTGGCGACCTTACCCACCGGAAGTTGCTACCGGCCGTTTTTTCTCTGTTCAGGACAAAAAGGGTGCCGGAGGAGTTTTTTGTCGTCGGGTTTGCCCGATCCAAAATGGACGACACTGCATTCAGGCTGAGGGTAAAGGCTTCACTCCGGCAGGCGCATGGAAACATCCCGGAATCCGAAGTCGAATCTTTTGCCATGAGGTGTTTCTATGTCGCCGGAGAGTATGACTTGGATGACGGGTATAAGCAGTTGCAAAGGGTAGCCGAAGAGCTTGTCCAAAAATACAACACCGGCGGTAATTTCGTATTCCATCTGGCCACGCCGCCTGGCCTTTATGCAACCATCGTCTCCGGCCTTGCCAGGGACAAGCTGGTCAGAAAATATCAGAACAACGCTCCGTATCACCGGGTGATCGTTGAAAAACCATTTGGTCGTGATTTTGACAGCGCCAATTCCCTGAACAGCGAGCTTCTGCAACATCTTTCCGAAGACCAGATATATCGGATAGACCACTATTTGGGCAAGGAGACCGTTCAGAATATTCTGATGTTCAGGTTCGCAAACCGGTTTTTCGAGCCCGCATGGAACAGCCAACATATCGATCATGTGCAGATCACCGTTGCAGAGCAGCTCGGGGTGGAACACCGAGCGGGTTATTTTGAACAGGCTGGTCTGCTCAGGGATATGTTCCAGAACCACATGCTGCAGCTGGCGGCGCTGTTAGGCATGGAACCGCCGGTTGATTTTTCATCTGACAGTGTGCGGGATGAAAAGGTCAAATTCATGAAATCGATCCGACCGTTTGACATGGGAAACCTGGGATCACAACTCCTTCGAGGACAATATGACGCTGGGGAAGTCTCCGGCCAGAAAATCGTGGCCTATCGAGAAGAGGACGGCGTTGCTCCCACGTCTTGTACCGAAACCTATTTTGCCATGAAGCTCCTGGTGGATAACTGGCGCTGGAAAGATGTGCCGTTTTATTTCCACGCAGGCAAACGGCTTACCAAAAAACTGACCAGGATTGCGGTTGTCTTTAAAAAGGTTCCTCACGGTATGTCAGGCGGAAGTCAATCCGGGCAGCCGGTGCCTTCTCCCAATGCGCTCGTTTTCGATATCCAGCCGCAACAGGGCGTCTCACTTCTCTTTCAAGCGAAAGTGCCGGGAGCGAAAATGTGTCTGGCTCCACTCAGGATGGAATTGGATTACCGGGAGACATTCGGCGCGAAAATGGATGAAGATTATTCCACCCTTATCCTGGATTGTATTCTTGGCAAGCAGACGCTGTACTGGCGAAAAGACGGGGTGGAAACGTCCTGGAGGCTGTTGACGCCGGTATTACAGAAGTGGGAGGAGGCGAGTCAGGCAGAGAAAGACCGTATACTGAAAGGGTATGCGGCGGGAACCTGGGGTCCGTCGGCAGCCAACCGATTTATCGAGCAGGACGGTAGAGCGTGGTTGGTCTCATGATCCTGTTTGCCGACAGGAGAGGATGATAAACAACGCATTTCGGCGGGTTCGGAAATGGAGGAGACGATGAGCAAATTAGAGCAATTGAAAACAATGACCACCGTGGTTGCCGATACCGGAGACTTCGATTCAATCACGGCATATCGACCTACTGACGCGACCACCAACCCGTCGCTTGTCTATGCTGCCGCCCAGTTACCGCAGTATCAAAAACTAGTTGATGAAGCGGTGGCGTTCGGGAGCACCAAGGCAGACACAACAGATGCCCGCACGGTCCTTATCCTGGATCGCCTGGCCGTACTTTTTGGCCGAGAAATTCTCTCCATCGTACCAGGGCGAGTGTCAACGGAAGTGGATGCGCGGCTGTCTTTCAATACCGAAGGAAGCATCCGTAAAGCCAACGAACTGATAGACATGTATGCCGAGATTGGCATTGACCGTGAGCGCATTCTTATCAAGCTGGCCTCTACCTGGGAAGGAATTAGAACCGCGGAATTCCTTGAAAAGCAGGGTATACACTGCAATTTGACGCTGATGTTCAGCTTCGCCCAGGCAATCGCCTGCGCTGAAGCTGGGGTAACCCTAATTTCTCCTTTCGTTGGCCGGGTTACCGACTGGTATAAAGCTAAAGAAGGCATTGATGCCTATGCCCCAGACGATGACCCGGGGGTGCAATCGGTGCGGAAGATTTATAACTATTACAAATATCATGGCTATGAAACCCGGATTATGGGGGCGAGTTTCA
Source organism: Desulfobacterales bacterium (assembly GCA_029211065.1). NCBI lineage: Bacteria > Pseudomonadati > Thermodesulfobacteriota > Desulfobacteria > Desulfobacterales > Desulfobacterales bacterium. Next base: position 734 of record JARGFK010000136.1, on the reverse strand, counting down.
GAAATACCGATCAGATTCTGGCCCTTGCCGGCTGCGACCTGTTGACCATTTCCCCCACACTGCTCGCCGAACTGGAAAATATGGAAGGCACCGTGGTCCGCAAACTTGACCCTGTTCAGGCAAAAGCGCTGGAAATGAAAAAATATGCTCTCTCGGAAAAGGATATGCGATGGATGCACAATGAAGATCCCATGGCGGTGGAAAAACTTGCCGAGGGTGTTCGTAATTTCACCAAAGATCTGCGTAAGCTGGAAGAAAATGTCCATGAAAGATTAATAACGTACCGAAATAAATAATGATCGTTACATCCAAAGAGAGAAACATTGTATGAGCGCACTATTATCCGAAGAAGATGCCACCGGAAAATCAAAGCAGATTTACGAAGAGATTCAGCAGGCGTTCGGCATGGTGCCGAATTTTTTCAAGGCCCAGGCTGCGGTGGACCCGGAATGGCTGGGACTCAACTGACAGCGTGAGAAGGAAATCATGCTGGATAAAGGCGGGCTGGACCGCAAGACCAAAGGACTCATCGCCATGGCCGTCTCTCTGGTTAACGGCTGTGACTACTGCTCACTGGCCCACGGAAGTGTGGCGTTGATGAGTGGGGCCAGACAGGATGAAATAAACGACACCAAGAAGGTGATTTAGCTGTTCATGAGCTTCAACGCCATTGCCGATTCGCTGCGCGTTCCCTGCGATATCCTGCAACCGGCGGCGCAAAATAATACTCCTGG
>JARGFK010000135.1 GCA_029211065.1 Desulfobacterales bacterium | reverse complement strand
AAACCTCGCTTCCGGCGGCCTTTCTCTTTGTCGGTTATTGTGAGACTTGCAGAGTCAATTAAATCGAGACGTAGCAACTGAGAGCTATCAATATATGTCCCATATAGCTACTAATAAAGCTATCTGATGGTAATGAAAAACTCAACAAATGGGATCAGATTTTGAACTATTAGGTTTAAAGATGCTTATTTGAAGATCGAGATTAGCTTGAGCCTCCAAAAGAGCATCACTGTTTTCATTGGGGTCGGGGTTTTCATTGGGGTCGGGTTTTCATTGGGGTCGGGCCAAGCCAACATCCTGTGTTTCATAGGTATAGGCTTTAAAATAGATCTAAAAAAGGGTTTAAAGTGCCCATTTTAGGGTTGAAAAGGTTCAGTATGAATCGAAAAATTTTAGTAAGCTTCGGTCTGCTTGATATGATTTCCAAATCATAGATTTTCGAACGACCCCAAAATTCATCATTTCTTGCCTATATTGATTCCGGCTTAGAACTCTATCTTTTTGAAGATTTGGTTTAAGAACGGATCCGAACAAAAAACCCCGGATCATATGATCTGGGGTTTTTTAACTGATTCAGTCTAAACTTTTTTGACAAGTTCGCTAACATTTTCCTGCTCGTGGCGGGCCTTCAGCCATGTGAGCAAACGCTAATTTGCAAAGGTCTCACATTATGTATCGCCGGTCCGGTCGGCACTAACGGACGCTATTTCCCGAAATACAAATCGGGCAGCCACAGGGCTATCTGGGGAAATACCAATACCAGGGCCAACCCAACCATCATCACCAAGACAAAGGGTACGATGGAGCGGTAAATATCCGCCAGGGTTACCTCCGGAGGCGCCATCGCCTTCATCAGAAACAGGTTATAGCCAAAGGGCGGCGTCATGTAAGCAATCTGGCAGGTTATGGTATAGAGCACGCCATACCAGATCGGATTGAATCCCAGACTGATGATTAAGGGAACATAAAGCGGTGCGACAATGATGAGCATGGCCGTATCGTCCAGAAACATCCCCATCAGGATGTAGGAAATCTGCATCATGATCAGTACGCCCCACGGGCTGAGCTGCCACCGGTCGAGGAAGAGAGACTTTATCGCATGCACGGCGCCAAGACCGTCAAATACGGCGCCAAAGCAAAGCGCCGCCAGAATCACCCACATGAACATGCAGCTGACGCTCAGGGTATTACGCAGGGTGTTTTCCAGTACCTGCCGGTTCAACCGGCCTTTGACGATAGCGGCAAGGGTGGTTGCGGCCGCACCGGCTGCTGAACACTCCACCAGACTGGTTACCCCCAGCAGAAAAAGCCCCGTCATGGAAAAAATTATGACGATGGGAATTATTCCGGCCCTGAGCAGCCGAAACTTTTCTCCCCAGGTTATCTGCTGCCGTTCTTCCAGGGATAGCGATGGCCCCAGTTCCGGATTAATTTTGCATCGAATGGCAATGTATGCCATAAACAGGCCGGCCAGGAGGAGGCCGGGGAAAACACCGGCCATCCATAGCCGGCCGACGTTTTGCCTGGCGATCATACCATAAAGAACCAGAACCACGCTGGGCGGGACCATGATGCCCAGGGAACTACCCGCCTGGATGACTCCGGTGATCATTACCTTGTTATACTTGCGCTTCAGCATTTCCGGCATGGCGATACTGGCGCCGATGGCCATGCCGGCCACACTTAACCCGTTCATGGCCGATATGGCGACCATCAGGCCGATGGTTCCGATGGCCAAACCCCCATGGAGCGGCCCCATCCAGACATGGAACATGCGGTAGAGATCGCTCGCTATTCCGGACTCGGAAAACATATACCCCATATAGATGAATAACGGCAGGGTCAGGAGCGGATACCAGTTCAGCAGAACGAAGCTTGCGTTGAACGGCATCTCCGCAGCACCCTTCCCCCAAAGGAGCAGGGCGAAAAGAGTGGCGACACCGCCGATAGCAGCAAAGATACGTTGCCCGGTGAGAAGCATGAGCAGCATCGAGGTGAATATCAGAATGGCAATCAGTTCATAACTCATGATATCTTCTCCCCTCTGGCCTTTGCCAGGTCCTTGAAGAAGATAGCGACCGCCTGAAGCAGCATCAGCAGAATTCCGATTCCCATAATAATCTTGATGGGAGCCAAAGGCGGCCCCCATGGGGTATAATTGACCTGTCCGTATGTAATCGCATATTCAATGCTGGAAATGGCGCCGTAAAGGAGAAACACCAGGTAGAAGATAAGGACGGGAGCCGTAATTACATCGGCCAACGCCTGCCTTTTCGCCGACAACGGACCATAGACGAGATCCATCCTGACATGCCCGTCCAGAATCATGGAGTAGCCGCCGCCCAGTAAATAATAAGCGGCCATAATGAACTGCGCTATCTCCACTACCCATATGTGGGGCCAATTAAAGATGGTTCGGGATATAGATTCAAACAGCAGGATGCCCATCATGGCGAAGATCATATACATCGAGGCCCTACCTACCTTCGTGTTTACTGCGTCGGTATAACGCACGAAGGCTTTTATTGGTTTAAGCATGCTAATCCCTTTCTTCCAGATCTTTTACCCTAAATCAAATTGAGCGAATTTCTTACTTGACCCGCACCGGCCATTTTGCGCAGCAAGGGTCCGCGAAAAACCATCGACATTTTCACAGGTATTCCCGAGGTTTTCGCGAACCCTGATGCATCATCCCGGCACAGCTCTCGTAATAAATCGCTCAATTTAGGTTTTAGATATTTACCTTTCCCGGCTGGTCCTGCGTCGAAACCGGGAAAGGTAAAGCGACCTTTAACACTTAGTTCCCGGTTCATCAATACCGGTAGGGAGGACCGGCCTCAATCATGGTTTGGTTATATTCTTTGAGTATTTTTACCACCTTGGCATTCGTGGGACTCTTGGCGGCGATCTCGTCCCAGTACTTGAGGGCGGCATCTTCCACTACCTTCCACTCCTCTTTGGGGATGGAGGTGAGTTGCAGCTTACCCCCTTTGGTGCGGTAGTGGGCTTCTCCCCACCAGTACCAATGTTGTCTGTAGTAGTGCGAACTGTCCATGGATAATTTGAACAACATCTGCAGGTGTTTAGGCAGGGCTTTCCATTTATCGGAGTTTGCAAAGTACGAACCCGCCCAGGCACCGGATATGGGATTGGTCAGATAATATTTGGTGACATCGGCCCATCCCACCGTATAATCTTCGGTGATCCCGGACCAGGAGACGCCGTCCAGCTCGCCGGTTTGAATGGCCATCTGAACGTCCTCATAGGGAAGGGACATCGGGACAACGCCGAATTGCTGCATGAACTTGCCCCCGGTGGGGAACATATATATTCTCAGGCCCTTAAAGTCTTCAACGTGTCGGATCGGCTTGACGGTAGCGAAATTGCAGGGGTCCCAGGCCCCTGCACTCAACCAGGTGACGCCTTTGATTTTAGCGTAGGCGTCCGCCCATATTTTGTTCAGCCCATACCAGTTCCACAAGACGGGAACATCCAGTGAGTAGCGTGACGCAAAGGGGAAGTAGGCGGCAAATACAGATATATCGACTGGTGCTGCAATGGAGTCGTCGTCACTCTGGGCGGCGTCGATGGTGCCCCTCTGTACGGCTCTAAACAGCTCGCCCTGAGGCACCAGCTGATCCGCGTTGTACAATTCGATTACCATCTCTCCATTGGCTGCGGTATTGAACCAATCTATCGAATTTTTAATGACATGCTCAGCCAGGGCAGGACCGGCATAGGTCTGCATCCGCCATTTGATAGTTGTTTTTTTTGCCGCATGCACAAATGGCGCATTTACGGCTGTGGCGGCCACGGCAGCGGCTGTCCCCACTCCTGCTTTTTTTAGAAAATCGCGTCTTTTCATACTACCTGTCTCCTTTCATGGTGTTTGGGTTAACATCCAACCAAATCGGAAAAAGAGGATGTCGGCGTTCAGGTTGTATTTACAGGCGCCTGGGTCGGCGCCGTTTTCAGACGGCAGATAGACATCGCATTTAAAATTGCCTCTTACAGTGAAAGAAGTATTTTAAAATTAAAAATTTCTGCAGCATGGCTTGAAGACTCAGCCCGTACAAATTGTTAGAACGATGTATATTTGCGCCTGTAATTTTATGGGACTGGCCGTGTTACAGGGCGATAACTGCGTAAAAGAAGGTGGCGCACGCCTAAAAACGGAAGTTTTAACCCGAAGCTCATAAATCATGACCGACTTTTTCGGGGGCGATTCGATTTTTTTACATCGCCGAATAAGGCGCTGTCAAGTTTTTTACATCGCCGAATAAGGCGCTGTCAAGTTATTTCCTGAATCTTCCATGAAAATTGATGAGAAGCTGTTTTATTGCTGAGAATAATAAGGATAGGGATCATTTTTTCTCATCAAGTTTCACCCTTCGGACAAGCGGGAGGCTTCCATCTGCTGCGTTATTAAGGGTTCGCAATAGTACACTATGGCTTCACCCCTAAATGCCTTGCAGATGAAAGCCTCCCACTCGTGTAAAATTCGGGTGTTTGTGTAACGGGCTGGACATTCGATATGATAAGTTCAGGTACCGTTCGTCAGTGCCCCCTTTGGCACCCAGTCTGTTTGAAAGGCCCCTTCGGAGCACAAGGCAAAAGTCAAAAAAAGAGATTGACTCAGTTTATACCCCCCGTTATATTTAACAGCCTGTTAAACGCATTGCGTATAAACTGATAACGCCGGCGCAATGACCGCGATGATCGTCCCACCGGCTGCCGCCCGGCAACTGACAGCGTGAACCGCCTTAGACCCAAGGAAAGGAAATCGTCATGAACACGTCAACGCGCCTTTTGGATCAGGAATTTACCCCGGAAGCCTGTTATCAAATTTTACCGGAATGGAAAGGAATGGATGTCCGCATTACGCAGCTTAAGGGCGGAATTACCAATAAGCTCTACCGGATTCAGTCTGAAAAAGGCGATTACACCGTTCGGATTTACGGTGACAAGACCGATCTTTTTATAAACCGCGACCATGAGGCCCATGCCATAAAAGAAATGGAAAAAATCGGTGTATCCTCAAGGCTGGTTAAATACCTGCCTGACATCGGCGTCACCATCGTTGAATATATCGACGACTGCATGGTTCTAAAGAATAAACATTTCCTGGATAAATCACTTTATAAGAAAATTGTGGACCCCGTACGGAAAATTCACGACAGCGGCATCCGGCTCGAAAAAATCTTCAACCCCGTTGTCGAAGTCAAAAAAATGGCCTCCATTCTGGAAGGCCTCCATGCCGGCTATAATGAATTCAGTATCGACGGAACGATCCGGCGCCTGGACAAGCTGTCGTCCGTCATTGACATCCCTGAAAACGAATACAGCGCCTGTCACAACGACCTGCTGGCGGACAATTTCATCCTGATCAACGAGGATGCGCTGCACAAGTATGCTTCACCCATGTACATCATCGACTGGGAATATGCCGGCATGGCGCCCCGGTACTATGATATCGCCGATATGTTTCAGGAAATCCTGGTTCCGCGCGAGGCTGAAAAAGAGATCGTTAAGGAGTATTGCCAGGACAAAGATTTTGACAAAAACCTTTACCTCATCGATCTATTCAAGCCGTTTCCCGATATTTACTGGTTTCTGTGGAGTCTGATCCAGCTCAACGTCTCCAAAATCACCTTTGATTATTACACCTATGGAAAAATAAAGTACGAAAATGCACTGCAAAATATCGAGTTCATCCGGAAGGAGTACGGGGTAGCCGTTTAATGAGACCGTTGCAAAATGCCCCTTTGGCTCAATTTAGGCGGTAGCGGCCCTCCAGCTCTTCCTCAAATGTGATGATAATAAACCGCTCCCCCGTTTTGGTGCTGATGTCCGTGTACAGGCTCACCGGGGAAACCCCGGTAATTTTATGAATGATCTCTTTGAGCATGGCATGGGCATTTTCCATCAGTTTGGTCCGCACCTGTTTGATCAGCTGGATTCCTTCCTCATCGATTGCCAGGTGACGTTCTGCCGGCGTCAGGACGCCTTTTAGTCGAATCAGCACCATATCCTGAATAATATACGTTTTGGCCTCCACCGGACCGCGCCCCATATGTTCCCTTTCAAAAGAAATGAGGGCGTTGCTGATTTCAGCCTCCACCTGACCTTTTGTTACCGCCTGAAGTTTACCGGTCTTTTTACTTTGCATGGATCCTGTCCGGCTTAAAATTTACATATACCCGTATAATTTTCGGGGGAAATGTTGAGCAATTCTTTTTTAACGGCGCTTGAAACATCAAGGGTCTTAATAAACGCGGCAATGGCCTTGCGGTCGATCTTCGAATGGGTCCGGGTCAAGGCTTTGAGCGCTTCATAGGGGTCCGGGTAGCCCTCGCGGCGCAAAACCGTCTGGATCGCCTCGGCCACCACGGCCCAGTTATTCTCCAGGTCGGAACGGATACTTTCTTCATTTAATATCAATTTTCCCAGGCCCCGCAGGAGCGATTTCCAGGCAATCAGGGAATGGGCGATGGGCACGCCGATATTTCGAATGACGGTGGAATCGGTCAGATCTCTCTGGAGCCGTGAAACCGGGAGCTTGGCTGAAAGGTGTTCAAAGACGGCATTGGCGATGCCCAAGTTTCCCTCGGAATTTTCAAAATCGATGGGGTTGACCTTGTGCGGCATGGTGGAGGATCCCACTTCTCCGGCCACCACCTTTTGCTTGAAATATTCCATGGAAACATAAGACCAGATGTCCCGGTCGAGATCGATGAGAATGGTGTTGATCCGCTTCAGATTGTCGCAGAAGGCGCCCAGGTTGTCGTAATGTTCAATCTGGGTTGTGACCTGCGAGCGCTGCAGGCCCAGGGTGCTGTTTACGAACTTGTCCGCAAAAGCGATCCAGTCGATGTCGGGGTAGGCGACGTGGTGGGCATTGAAATTGCCGGTTGCTCCCCCGAACTTGGCCGAAAAAGGAATTCTTTTAAGCTGCGCCACCTGCTCCTGCAGCCGGCTTACAAAAACATAAATTTCCTTGCCCAGGCAGGTGGGGGATGCCGGCTGGCCGTGGGTCCGCGCCAGCATGGGAATATCCCGCCATGCATCCGCCTTGGCCGAGAGCGCTTCGGCAACTTCAGCCAGGACGGGTTCCAGCACTTCCTTCCAGGCAGCCATCAGAGAAAGCGGGATGGCCGTGTTGGTGACATCCTGGGACGTCAGTCCGAAATGCACAAACTCTTTGTAAGGCGCTAGCCCGATTTCCTGAAATTTTTCTTTCAGAAGATATTCCACGGCTTTGACGTCGTGGTTGGTGACCTTTTCGATGTCTTTCACCTTTTGGGCGTTTTCGGGGGTGAATGCCTTGTATAGGCTGCGCAGGGTTTCGAATCTGGTCTTGTCGACGGATTTCAACTGCGGCAGCGGCCATTCGCACAATGCGATGAAATACTCGACTTCCACCAGAATCCGGTATTTTATCAGGGCGCCTTCCGAAAAGTAATCCCCCAGCTTTGCGGTGGCCCGGTGATAGCGTCCGTCTACAGGAGAAATTGCATTTAAAGTTGAAATCTCCATATTCTTTCTCCAATCCAATTAAATTATAGAATTTTCAGCCTGTCCGAACCGCAGCAGCGAGCGCATTCCCCGTCCCGCAGGGCGGGGCGGCGGGGTCAGCGAGCGAATATAAAAATCAGATTAAAAGTCCTTACGGTCGAAGATTCCCCGCAGCTTGCTGCGGGAGTCTTCAAATAATAATCGCAGATGACGATGGTTTGCAACAGATTTTAGGCTGCGGACAAATTTTCTCTATATCCGGAATGGGGTTTTATACCGCTTTCCATAATAAAGATCCGAAATAATGAATTTCGGTATAAGCGGTTGTAGGAAAACACATTGGGATAACGGAACTTTTTTTTGATAACCGCTATATACAAAAAGCGGGGGGCCAAAATAAACTGTGGCGGGCAAACCCGTACATGGGGATTGCCCGCCACATAACTATCCGAAACCATCATTTTTACAGAACAGGTTCAGCAGTCAAAGCATTTTCTGTCATTTCCGAGGTGGCCGCATTCGGCCTTGATCAAGCACGCCCGGTTAAGGATTTCGGTATCCGCCCGGTATGAATGCACTCTGAACGGAGACGTCTTCCGATGATTCTTTCGAACATGCGTCCGATATCAAGGAGCTTGTCCACATTGATGCCGGTATCGATCCCCATCTCATCCATCATTACCACCATGTCCTCGGTGGAAACAAGTCCCACAATGCTCGGGTCTGAATAGTAATAATCACCGGTGCCGCTCACCGGCACGCCGTCTACAAAATTGGCCGGCTGTCCGCCCAATCCGCCCAGGGTCGACTCATAGTGGGTGATCCCGGCCTGAAGAGCTGCCAGCACGTTGGCCAAACCCCAACCGCGGGTTGTATGAAAATGGGCGATATGAAGGGATGGATCCGGGATGGCATCCAGGATCATGGAAAAATATTCGTATACCTTGTGAGGGGGTGCAGATCCGTCGTGGTCGGCATGCTCGATGTCGTCCGCCCCGATGTCCAGCCACCGCCGGGTGAATTCAACGGCTTTTTTCATTTCGGTGGGACCTTCGATGGGACAGCCCCAAATGGTGCTGACCGTTCCGCAAACTTTCATGCCGGCAGCATGGGCCTTGGGTATGTATGCCGCGCACATCTTCCAGTATTCGGCCAGCGATAGCCCGGAGTTTTTCTTATGATGCGGTTCGCTGGTGGACACCATAAAAAGGATCCGGTCCGGGCCAAAGCCATCTGCGCGGGCCTGGATGGCGCGTTCAACAGCTTTTTCGCGGATGGTGACCGTGGTGATCTCTACTGCCTCCAGAAGCTGTCCGATCTTCTTGCTGGCGCGGATTCCCTTCATGAGTTCGTCGGCATCCTTGAATTGGGGCATGCCTTTGGGATTTCCGAAATTGGTAACTTCTATCCGCTTGAATCCCGCCAGGATTAATTGTTCCGCCAGCCACAGCTTTGCATCTGTGGGGATGAACTTTTCCTCATGCTGGAGTCCGTCCCTTACCGCGATGTCCCCCAGGACCACTTTTTTCGGGTAGTTCATTTGCGCCATAATTTCCTCCTTTCCCTCATTCTTTGTTCTTTGATGGTTTTAGGGTTTAACGCGTTTTTAATAAAAAAACCGATTTGTCGGGCCGCTAAAATTTTGCATGGATTCAAAGCGGCTCACTTTTTAACACTTCTTAACCCCCTTTGACGGGATTGTCCGAAGTGAGCCTTTCCAACGCTTCCTTATATTTTTCCGCTGTCTTGTTTATAATTTCCACGGGAAGTTCCGGCGGCGGCGGGGTTTTGTCCCAGTCAAGACCCTCTAAATAGTCCCGCAGAAACTGCTTGTCGAAGCTCGCCTGGGGTTTGCCGGGCTGATAGTGATCCATCGGCCAGAAGCGGGAAGAGTCCGGTGTCAGCACTTCGTCGATGAGAACCAGCTCATCACCAATGAGGCCGAATTCAAACTTGGTGTCGGCGATGATAATCCCCCGCTTTTCGGCAATTTCACACCCTTTTTTATAGAGTGCCAGGCTTACCTCGCGCAACCGCTTTGCCAGATCTTTGTCGATGATTTCGGACATCCGGTCAAAAGAAATGTTCATATCATGATCTCCGCCTTCAGCCTTGGTGGAAGGGGTAAAAATCGGCTGGGGCAACCGGTCGGACTCCTGCAGCCCGGGGGGCAGCCCATGCCCGCAGGTCGCACCGGTCTGACGGTAGTCTTTTAACCCCGAGCCGGCCAGATACCCCCTGACGATGCATTCCACCGGCAGGGGTTTGGCCTTGCGCACCCACATGCTTCTACCCTCAAGCGTATCGCGGGAGGACTGACACGCCTCCGGAAAAGCACCCGCACTGGTTGAAATCATGTGATTGGCAATGATGTTTTCGGTAATCCCGAACCAGAACTCGGAAATCCGGGTCAGGATGCGGCCCTTGTCCGGTATGGGGTCGTTCATGACCACGTCAAAAGCGGAAATGCGGTCGGTGGCCACGATCAGGAGGGTTTCCCCAAAATCAAATATATCGCGGACCTTGCCCTGCTTCGCCGGTTTTATGTTCGATAGATTTGCTGCTTTCATCAAAGGGGTTGTTATCATGTCCATTTTCCTTTTCATTCTATTTAATGTTATTTGTTACGAATCATCGCCGGTTCCTTTTCCAGAGCTTCCACCACAGTTATCGGCAGTGACCAGCCCGTCAGTTTGGGACGTCCCAGGGAATCCAGCGCCCTTATTTCAGCCGTTTAATTTTTCCGATGCGTCTAATATTTTTTGTCGGCTCACCTGTATTTTGCGCGCTTTTGCCGACCGGGCGTAGTCCGCGGTCTGTTGCGGAAGCCGATGGGCGGAAGAGATCTTCATCTCATAGGCCACTCCCATGGCATCAAAGACCACGGATGCCTGCTGCATTTTTTTTAAGTCGCTTTCACTTCCCATCAAAATGGCTACTCGCGGAATGCTCATGTCTCTGTCTCCTTTCCTCTCCCCTGATTTAAAATTTCTGTTGGGACCGAATATCGGTCTTAAAAATCATTCCGATAAAAAAAACGTCATCAAAAAGGTCCTGGTTTCAAAATTCAGGCTGCTTTGGCCCGATAGGACGCTGCGGCCGGTAATATTTTGAATCTTTTCAATAAAAGGCCCTTTGGCCTTTTCGAATATTTTGTGA
>JARGFK010000134.1 GCA_029211065.1 Desulfobacterales bacterium | reverse complement strand
CAGCGCCATCGGGCGATGTTCCCCGCACACGCGGGGATGAACCGTTGCTCAATCATAGTTTCCTCCCTGATCCCCGATGTTCCCCGCACACGCGGGGATGAACCGTCCTTGATCACCTGGCCCAGGTCTCCGGACCCATGTTCCCCGCACACGCGGGGATGAACCGTGAATGTGTTTTTCGGACCCACCGCGACATATATGTTCCCCGCACACGCGTAATAAGCGGGACATTCTATAGTCCTCAGGACAACAGGGACGCCCATGCTTTTATGCGTTTTGCATAGCAACCGGACTAATCCCCGACTCTTCGACAATGATGCGCCCCCGCTCAACCGCCCGGCTGGCAGCGGATTGGCTCCATCCCAACCTCAAGCCTGCCTCAGTTGCCGACATGCCGATCTCATGAACAGCCCAGTAGGCTAAGACACTGCACACTTTTACATGTACAGGGTGTTTGCCCGGCGCCGTCAGCTCCCTTTTTGAGATATCGAAAATTTCACCAACCCTCTTGGCAACCCTTTCAAATGAATATCCATCGGCCTTGAGCCGATACTTGCGCTCCATCGCCTCGGAAGCAGAACCGAGAACCGTCTCCGCAACGTCGCTATCACCAAGAATCCGTTCGTCGCTTTTTGCATGAATCTTCATGCGTCGCAAACCGGCTATCGCACGCCACCCACCCACGCTGCGAATCAATCCGCCTTCGACAAATTATGTGATGCAAGGCCCTCGGTGCATCTATCCTTGATTTTCCAGGCATGCGATTTCTCCACCACAGTTAAAATGAATAAAAAACGCAATTTTGCATGGGCGTCCCGCTTAGCCATAAGAATTGACGGTAAATTTAAACCTGAATACACGCAAGGACAAAGATACGAAAGATACTCACTCAGTAATATATTCTTTACATTATAGTTATTTTTATACTATAAGGTAAAATATGTTTAACAATAAAAATAGTGTTGAATCCATACTGCAGCTGCTTGGCGAAAGGTTGAGAGAAGCGCGTCTGGCTCGCAACGAGAGCCAGGAAGTGTTCGCGCAAAGGCTTGGCTTGACCCGCCAGTCATACAGCAGGATGGAAAAAGGCTTCCCGCAGACGTTGATCGGCAACTGGCTGGCAGCCTCTCTTATCCTTGACCGCCTTGATGGCTGGCAGGATGTACTGGCTCCAAAAGAGGACCTGTTCGCGAAATTTGAGAAAAAAGGCAGTAAACGGCAACGGTCCGGAGGAAGGCGAAGGAAGACGACATGATTCTTACAGTATGGTTGACTCTGCCCACAACGGAAACTGTCAAGGTCGGAGAACTGGCTGTGGACGATCCTGATTTCCGGGGAGCGCTGAAGGGACAGTTTCGCTACACGGCCGAGTTCTTGGGGCATCCGCGGGCATTTCCGATCGATCCCCTGCATTTAGCGTTATCCACGGAAATTTTCGATGCGGAACGGCCCCGCGCCGGAGTCCATGGCGTTTTTGAAGATAGTCTCCCGGATGATTGGGGGCGGAGGCTCCTGGTCCGTCGTTACAAGCTGGGACGCGGAGAGCAACGTGTTCCCCAGTTATTGCGGTTACTGGGCCACCAAGGTTTGGGAGCCTTGAGCTATGTGGAAGAGGGCCAGCCGGAATCGAAAACGGCCGGGGTCCCCAGCCGGCATCTGGAGGAACTGGTGAGGTTGGCAGAGAAATTCGAGCAGGAACCTGCAACTGCACCAGACGATGAACTTTCCTTGTTGTTTCAGGCTGGAAGTTCGCCGGGCGGGTCCAGACCAAAAGCCCTTGTTGAAGATGAAAACGGGGCATATTTGGCAAAGTTTGCCAGCACCAGGGATCACCTGGACGTCGTGGGTCTGGAGGCCGCAGCCATGGAGTTAGGCCGCCGTGCAGGCATAGTGACAGCCGATACCAGGATTTTACCTTTGGGCTCCAGAAAATGCCTGTTGGTGAAACGCTTCGACATCAACGAAGCTGGCGGCCGCAATCACTTGATCAGCATGCAAACACTGCTAAAGGCTGACGATTGGTACCATGCCGGATACCGGGAACTGGCAGAAGTGATTAAGTATGTATCCGTGCGACCGGGGCCGGATCTCCAGAGGCTTTACAGGCAGCTGCTGTTCAATGTGATGATTGGCAACACCGATGACCACCTGAAAAATTTCCTGATGCTGCACGATGATGAAGGCTGGAGATTAAGTCCGGCTTTTGACCTGGTGCCGAACATTGGTTTCAACCAGGAACATGTGCTGCGCATCGGACTGGATAACAGACCGGCAGGTCTGAAAACACTTCTGGCAGAGGCCAAACACTTCGGGATAAAAAGGAGGCAACAGGCCCTGGATATAATTAAGGAAGTTCATGAGATTGTCACAACGTGGCCCGATGTTTTCAGTATGTATAATGTGCCGGGAAAAGACGCCAAGGTTATAGGCAAAGATATAACTCACCGATGCAGTCGGATAAATAAATATCCCGTCTGATATTTCATTTGATTTCCTTTTCAGATAAAAAGTTTACCCCGATCCAGGCTGCGGTACTGGATGGCTTCACCCACATGATCAGAAGTGATTTGTTCGCCACCGTCAAGATCTGCAATCGTGCGCGCGATCTTGAGGATGCGGTTAAAGGCTCTGGCGGAAAGCCCCAGCTTGTCGATGGCCGATTCCAGCAGGTCGCTGCTGGCCGCATCTATGGGGCAATACCGCTTGATCTGGCGGCTGCTCATTTGGGCGTTACAGTAAATCCGGGTGCGGGCAAACCGCTCGGACTGGCGCTGGCGGGCGGCATTGACCCGCTGCCGGATAAGGGCGGACGGCTCTGCCCCGGCTTCACCTCTGAGATCCTTATAGGGAACCGCCGGCACTTCCACATGGATATCGATGCGGTCGATCAGCGGGCCGGAAATTTTTGACCGATAGCGACGGATCTGCTGATAGGTGCAGCTGCATTCGTGCTTGGGGTCTGACAAATAACCGCACGGACAGGGATTCATGGCTGCCACCAGCATGAAGCTGGCGGGGTAGGTAATGCTGGAGGCGGCCCGGGAAATGGTTACCTTTAGGTCTTCCAGAGGCTGTCGCAACACTTCCAGAACCGGTTTTTTAAACTCAGACAGCTCATCCAGAAAAAGGACGCCATTGTGGGCCAGGCTCACCTCGCCCGGTCTGGGAATATGGCCGCCGCCGATTAAGCCGGCATCGGAGATGGTGTGATGGGGTGAACGAAAGGGCCGTTTGGTGACCAGGGCCTGATCCCTGGACAACAATCCCACCACACTGTATATTTTGGTTGTTTCAATCGCCTCATCAAATGTCAATGGCGGCAGGATCGTCGGCAGTCGCTTTGCCAGCATGGTCTTGCCTGAACCGGGCGGTCCGATCATGATCAGGTTATGACCGCCGGCAGCCGCGACTTCCAGGGACCGCTTGACGTGATCCTGTCCCATCACCTCGGCAAAATCCAGGTCGGATTCATCCTGCCGGCTAAATATGGCCGCAACGTCCGTCTCTTCCGGTGGAATCTGTTTAAACCCGCGAAAATAGTCAACCACTTCCGGCAGGGTCCTGGCCGGCAGGACGGAAATGCCCGCGACAATCGCTGCCTCCCGTCCGTTTTCCGCCGGGACGATAATCCCCGTGTAGCCGGCCTGCTTGGCCGCCAACGCCATGGGAAGCGAGCCCCTGACCGGTTTAATGCGGCCGTCCAGGGAGAGTTCGCCCATGATGAGAAATTTGGAGATGATCTCCTGGGGTATGATGCGGGTGGCGGCCAAAATTCCCAAGGCCATCGGTAAATCAAATCCGGTGCCTTCTTTCTTGATATCGGCCGGCGCCAGGTTGACCGTAATCCGGTCATCCGGAAACCGGAATCCGGAATTTTTTATGGCGGATTTTACCCGCTCTTTGCTCTCTTTAACGGACGCTTCCGGAAGGCCTACCGTCGTAAAGGTGGGCAGCCCCTGGGAGATATCAACCTCGACCTCGACCAGATACGCATCAATCCCCAAAACGGCACTGCTCAAAACCTTGGCAAGCATCCCGCCTCCTCTCTGTTGCCTAACAGAATCAAGGATTACATCGGTTCGCCGGTTGAACGGATTTGACATTTCAACGATTGAAATTTATAACAGATCACTGTATATTGAACAATCTTTATTATACCGCTTTCCATAATAAAGTTCCGAAACTATGAATTGCGGTATAAGCGGTTGTAGAAAAAAACGTTGGGATAAAGGAACGTTTTTTTGACAACCGCTATATAAGTTCGCTAAGGATAATATATGGGAAAATGTTTGTGCAATCCTGAAATCGAAACCAGCATGGTATGCATGAAAGATAATGTTTATCTTTGCGAAGAATGTTTATTTTGTAGAAACCCAGAAATTTATTGTAAATTTCGAACAGCATGTCCGATCTGGTTTAGCCGAAAGAACGGTGGGGGCTGGAATGAAACTGAAGGGGCTGGCCGTGAGGCCGATGCCGTCGCCCCGGCAGAGAGCGACGATTGTTCCACAACATCCCATAGAGACCATTCATAATGAACGCTTCAGCCGAGTGAAAGGGCTAACAGACGAAAATGACGGAAAAAATTTTTTTAGATGACCAGAACCATGCAACCTTTAAATGCCCGAAATGTTCAAAATCCTGGACAAAGGATTTATCCGGCTTTAAAGACACCAACAAACGGATTCAGCTGAAATGCAAATGCCCCTGTGGTCATGTCTTTCCAGTGATCCAGGAAAGGCGCAAGGGCTTAAGAAGAAGCGTCACTGTCACCGGCGCCTATTTTCACAACCAGCGGGAAATCAGGGGTCTCATCACCGTTAAAAACATATCCAAGTCAGGCGTCGGGCTGGTATTGTCCACCAAACAGTCCATCAATAAGGGTGATAAGCTGCAGCTGAAGTTCAATCTGGACAACGCCAGGAAGTCGTTTGTAGACAAAGAAGGCGTCGTAAAAAAAATCGAGAATGATTATTTGGGCGTAGAATTTATTGACGAAGCCTGGGGCGAAGAGCTGAAAGATTATTTCTCCGGCGATTAAAATCCCGGGGTGAGAGAGCCCATTATAAGTTGTGCCGTCGGAGAATCTGCTTTCGTGGAATTTCGCTCCTGTATTGAAACTACAAATCTCAAATGCCAAATCCCAAACAAGTTCCGATCATAAAAATTCGAATTTTTAAAACCGGTTCGTCTAAAAAGTTTTGATGATTATCTATTGAGATTTTTTTGGAATTTGATCTTTGGACTTTGTAATTTTGAATCTACCCTTGCTCCACATGCTTAACCAGATGACCCAGCTCAGGAAATATGAGATTTTTACAGGCCAGCTTGCACGCTTTCAAACTGCCCGGCATGCAGAAAATGACGGTTTTGCCGACCAGGCCAGCGGTTGCACGGGACAAAATGGCGGCGGAATCGATCTCTTCAAAACTGAGCAGCGTAAACAGGGTCCCAAAGGCCGTCAGTTCTTTGTCAAAAAACGGCCGCACAGCTTCAATGGTGACATCCTGGGTGCTGATTCCGGTGCCGCCTGTCAAAATTAGAACCTGGGGGGCATGATCCCGAATGGCGTTGACGACCGTGCGGGAGATGGTTACGGCCTCGTCCGGTATCACCTGATGCAAAACCACCTCGTTGCCTTCCTTGCGGGCCTGTTTGCTGATCCATTGCCCGCTTTTGTCGTCAGATAATGATCGCGTGCTGGAAACCGTAATCACACCCACCCGGATGTTTTTTGGAACCTTTGCCTTATGTTCTTTAGTACCCATTATTTTCTCCGGCGGCTACCCTTGTAAAACGTTCTTTTTTCAGCTTAAGGCAGACGTCCCGCTTTTGTCGAGACATGCACGGCAAACGGTATGATACAGGAATTGAAGAACCCTGCTGTTCCGCCTCGGCGGGACAGGAAATGCGTTCGCTGTTGCGGTTCAGCCCAAAGGGGTGCCAAACAGCGTTCTGTTGCGATCACTCCGACCCGGATCTTTCGATCACTACCCGGTCTTCCCCATCATATTCCGAAAGTAGCACATTGATGGTATCTGTCCGTTGGGTTTCGATAAATTTTCCCGCATAATTAGCCTGGACCGGAAGCTCCCGATACCCCCGATCCACCAGTACGGCAAGTTCAATCCTGTCCGGCCTGCCGAAATCAATCACGGCGTCCATTGCCGCCCGGGTGGTGCGACCGGTAAAAAGGACATCGTCAATTAAAATGATCTGCCGGCCATCAACTGAAAATAATATTTCGGTTGCCTGCACAATCGGGTGGGGGCCAATCCGGGTCCAGTCATCTCTGTAAAGGGTAATATCCATGTTGCCGGTTGGAATTTCAACCCCTTCGATCTCACGTATCTTTTTCTGAATTCGTCCGGCCAGATAAACACCTCTGGTTTGGATTCCGATCAGTGAGAGGTTTGCGGCGCCCCTATGCACTTCGAGGATTTCATGTGTCATTCGGGTCAATATACGGTTGATATCGGCCGCATCCAATAGGATACTGTTTCTACTCATTCTTTCCTGCCTTATCGCTTTTCAAATTAGCCGACGTCAAAAGTGTTTCAGTCGGTTTGCGGATTGCTATCGCCTTTTTCAGTTTGCTTTATATCATTTCCCGGATTTTCTTCAAGTTTTATATCATTGCAACCGGCGCCAGACAACCTAAACCTTTTAAATTACCTTGATTTTAGTCCGTAACTTGCCTATGGTAAAAGTAAATTTATGATGTTTTAACCATTTTAAACAGCCAACTTTTTTGAATATTTTAATAATTTGTCCAGCAAGCAAACAGAAACCGTCTCCATATGAAGCCACCATGCAGCGGGGTAATATTGGCCGGAGGTCTCAACACCCGGTTTTCAGGCCGTGACAAGGCCCTGATCTCTGTCGGCCAAAAGCGAATTCTAGATCGAATTTATGAAGTATTTATCCAGCTTTTTGATGAAATCTTTCTCGTCAGCAACAGCCCGACCCGATATCTGGAATGGGATTTAAATATCGTATCGGATCTTTATCCGCTCCGGAGTTCCTTAACCGGAATTCATGCCGGTCTTTTTTATGCGTCAAACCCGCATGTCTTTTTTGCAGCCTGCGATACCCCTTTTTTAAAAAAAGAATTGATCGAAACGATTATCGACGGTATCGCGCCGGGTTGCGATGCGATTATTCCTGAAATTTCAGCCGGCATGGAACCCCTTTGCGCGGTATATGCGAAAAGGAGCCTGGACAGAATTGAGCAGCACCTGGCCCAGGAGAAGCTAAAAATCCAATTGGTATTTAAGAAAAACCGCATAAAGAAAATACCCGAAAAAATACTGCGCGAAAAAGATCCGGAACTTATTTCTTTCATGAATATCAATTCCCCGGAAGATCTGGAAAAAGCCGAAGCCCTTTGCGATCGGTTTGACGCAATAGATTTAATTTCAAAGGAGTGACCATGTCTACTTTTTCCCATATAGATGAAAAAGGAAGCGTCCGCATGGTGGATGTCACCGACAAAGGGGCGACATTGCGAGTAGCCACAGCACAGGCTGTGATATCCATGAGCCCGCCAACTTTTGAATTGATCCAAAATCAGGCCGTCAAAAAGGGAAATGTTCTTGAAACCGCCCGAATAGCCGGCATCATGGCAGCTAAGAAAACATCGGATCTTATCCCCATGTGCCATCCCCTCAATATTACCCATGCCGTGATTGATTTCTTTCCGGATATCCTAAAAAGCGCCATCCGGATCGAAGCGTCCATGCGTGTTTTGGGACAGACTGGCGTTGAAATGGAAGCCTTGACTGCAGTTTCGGTTGCCGCCCTGACCATCTACGACATGTGTAAGTCCCATGATAAAAAAATGACCATTTCCGATATTTTATTATTAGAAAAATCCGGTGGAAAAAGCGGGGCTTTTGTTAGAAAAAAACCTGTTTAAATTTTTTAATATTTTCAGCGCTTGAATAAAGCCGTTTTTAATCTTTTTGGCGGGCAGTATTGATTCATTTGTCCATAATACGTGTCAAAAATCTGTTTCGGATGAAAGGAGAGTCCATAAGCGGATTTCCTGAAAATTTAAACCGGAACGGTTTCTGACATTTGTTATAAAAACGCTCGGAAGCGTGAAGCGCTTTCAAAAAACCCCTATATAAAATTTGAAAATTAAAAAACAGACCATGTTGCCTGCAGAACGAACGCCATCCTCTCATAAAACGTGTATTCTCCTGATCGCCCTGTTTTTTTTACAGCTGGTTGCCGGATGTGCGCTTTTGAAAAAAGAAGCTCCGGTCACCAGGGAAAACGCCATGAAGCGCCTCAAATCCTCTGCATTCCCTGCGTTTATGGACGACCTGGACTATCAAGGGATGACGGACGTCATTTTACTGAGCATTTCCTATCTGGAAAAAGTGCCGCCGGACAGGGAATTTCAGTTCGGCACAGACATGTATCGTGCCGACCATTTGATTCGATCATTTAAATTATTTCAGGAAGTTATCGAAAACAAACCGTCGGCTGAAATTCTTAAAAAATTTATCAAAAAGAATTGCGTTGTGTATCAATCTGTCGGTTCCGACGATTCAGGCGATGTGCTTTTTACGGGATATTATGAACCGTCTCTTCAAGGAAGCCTCAGCCAAAGCGATGAATTCAAATACCCGTTATACGCCCGGCCCGACGACCTGCTGACCATTGATCTTTCCTTGTTTTCAACAAAATACAAGGGGGAAAAAATAACCGGCCGATACACAGGTCAAACCGTTATACCCTATTATGACCGCAACGAAATTGACCGGCAACATCTGCTCGAAGGGAATGCTTCGCATGTGGCATGGGTGAAAGATCCGGTCGATCTGTTTATTCTCCATATCCAGGGATCGGGTAAAATCCTTCTTGCTGATGGCCGCTCCATCAACGTTCACTATCATGGCACCAACGGGCGGCCATATAAAGCTATCGGAAAGCTACTCATCGATACGGGTAAAATTGAAAAATCACAGATGTCGGTGCAAAAGATACGCGCTTATCTGCACCAACACCCCGAAGAAGTGGAAGCGGTCTTAAACTACAACCCCAGCTATGTTTTTTTTAAAATAGAAGAAGACGGCCCCATCGGCTCTCTAAATGTCAAACTGACACCGGCAAGATCCCTCGCCGTGGACTACCGCCTTTTTCCTCTCCCCGCCCTTGTATTCATTGAAACCCAGAAGCCGGTTCTCAATGACAACGGAGAGATTCACAGCTGGACGGACTTCACTCGTTTTGTTGTCAGCCAGGACACCGGCGGTGCCATCCGTGGTCCGGGGCATGTCGACCTGTTCTGGGGAAACGGCCCCTACGCCGAACTTGCCGCAGGACATTTGCAACATTCCGGCAGCCTTTATTTTATTGTACTGAAACCGGATGAATAACATACCGGTTCGTAATGCTTGACACCGCTGGTTAAAGTAAGTACTAAATCAGCTTGGTTAGAACGATTCTTACATTTTATTAAGGCTTGAAAAAAATCTGCCGCATCGGAGTCGTATCCCCGGCTATCGCATATCCATCGGCCGGACAAATATTGATTATCAGGAGCTCTATATGTTTGGCATCGGAATGCCTGAAATGCTTTTAATACTGGCTATTGCGCTCATTGTCATCGGCCCTAAAAAGCTGCCCGATCTTGCAAAGTCCATCGGCCGTGCCTTTGGAGAATTCAAGCGGGCAACCTCAGAGTTAAAACAGTCCATCGATATTAACGATGATCTTCATGATGTTAAAAGAACCTTCGATGACATCGATTCCGATGTCAGGGAGTCTGTTGATTTCACCGGAACCCCGGATCAAAATACTGTTTCACCGGCGCCTGACGCCATTCAGGATAAAAAAATCACCGAAGAAAAAGCAGACTCCATCCCGAATGACCCAACCGATGCGGGAGTGGTAAAAACCGAAACAGACAACAGCGCCATGGAAGGTAAGCCCGGCAATGAAAGATGATGACAAGCTTCCTTTTACGGCACACCTGGATGAACTTAGAAAAAGACTGATTACCTGCTTTGCGGCAGTGGGAATCGGTTTTTTAATTTCCTACGGGTTTAAGGAAAAACTTTTTTATATTTTAACCCGTCCGCTGATTTCCGTCATGCAGCCCGGTGATAAACTTATCTTTACCGGCCTGCCTGAAGCATTTTTCACATACTTAAAAGTCTCTTTTCTGTTCGGCCTGATACTGTCAGCGCCGGTTATTTTGTACCAATTCTGGATGTTTGTCGCCCCCGGTCTCTATAAAAATGAACGACATCTGCTCCTGCCGATCGTTTTTCTGTCTTCCTTTTTTTTTATCGGCGGTGCGCTGTTCGGCTATTTCATCGTTTTCCCGCTCGGATTTAAATTTTTTTTGGGATTTGCAACCGATACCATCAAACCACTGCCTGCCATGCGGGAATACTTAAGCTTTTCCTCCAAATTGCTGCTGGCCTTCGGGCTTGTATTTGAACTGCCGCTGGTCATCACGTTTCTATCCCGGATGGGGCTTGTTACGGTTGACTTTCTGAAAAAAAACAGAAAGTACGCCATCCTGTTGTTTTTTGTGGCGGCTGCCATATTAACCCCGCCGGATGTGGTAACACAAGTCATGATGGCGCTCCCCCTCATGCTCCTTTACGAAATCAGTATTATCGGCGCCAGAATTTTTGCACATAAAAAACCCGCAAAAGAGAAGCCGGCCGCCTAATTTTTTATTTTTTATATACTACATTATTGACAGATCCGAGCGAGCTTGATAGTTTTATGCATCGTCATCAAAATGATTTCACTG
>JARGFK010000133.1 GCA_029211065.1 Desulfobacterales bacterium | reverse complement strand
AAAAATGTTGACCAGAAACATACATACACCATATATAACACCTCAGACCCCCTGTGTCAAGTGTGTCCAATGATCAGTTTTAAAAAGGGGGGTTGGGGGGATTTTGTAAGAATGTCCGCGGAAAGGCCCGCTGTTTCATATATCAACTTATTCATATCGTATGCTGTCGTAACCGTCCAGCCACCTGAAGTCTGTCGGCGCCACTCCTTTTTGATTGACAATCGATCTTAAGAGCATCTCAAGAAATTCAAAGGCGGCGTCATTCATCAACTGGTGATGAATCATGATGCCGCAGGTGCCGCCTTTGACGGCGGATTCGAGATCAGCCAGCAGCCGGTCCCAGCCAAGACTCGGGTCGGGGTCCCGGCGGGTATGCAAATCGACGTTGACCTGAAAATCGGGAAGGCCCTCCGGCGGCAGCGGCAGGCTGCCGCTGCTTCGGGAAACCCCTCGATAGCCCAGTTCCTCTAACTGGATTAGCGTATCTGAACCACAGCGGTTCCAGGGGGGTGTGAACACCGGATAAAAATCATTATCCAGCAGCGATTCAAGGCGGTCTTTGCCGCGGACGAGGTCTTTTCTGATCTGGGACGCCGACCGGCCGGGGCCGAACTCCTGTTTTTTGTTTTTGTTTTCGTGATTGGCGTGACGCCAGCCATGCTGGTGCCAGCACCATAGTTCGGGGGTTCGGGCCCCGATACGTTTTAGTTGCCGCCAGCGGGACTCAGTGAGCCATGCCGGCACAACCGCCAGAGACAGCGGAACGCGAAACGATGAAAAAAGGGCCATCAGCCGGACAAGCTGCCGGCCGGGAACGGCCACATCATCGGCCCGGAAAAAAAGAGAGACCGGGCCGCCGATATTTCGCTGTTCACAGGCGCGGCTCAGGCATTGGTCTGTTTTTAGCGCAATATCGGCCGGGACCGAGCGCCATATGGCAGCAATGGGTTGGGGCATAGAGCTCCTTTGTTTAGGCTGAAGGTTTTAGAACACCTTGCAAGGCATAAATCAGGCCATTTAACATCTTCTCGGTGTTGGACGGAAGGAGTAGAAACTGCTGTCCGCCGCATTTGAGAAGACAGACCATACAGCGCTTCCTTTGGAAACCCTGCGGTTACCCGATAAACCAATATCGCCAACTCATCTGCCAGCTCAAATTCCCGAAGTTTTGTGTGATCTTGCATAATTCCTTCAGTCTTCAGCCTATCTACCTTCAGCCTAATCCAGCTTTCATCCAACCCTCTATCCATCTGGCCGTGTTGGCTGCGCCGTGTAAATCAACAGGGCTTTCGATCCGCCCCGGCTGAGACAACGTTTGTTCCATGATGGCGGCAAGGCGGCAGGGATCGATGTCCTTTTCGGAAAGGACGGTCATGCTGCCGGCTGAGGCCAGCCGCTCGGCGCGCAGCCGCTGTTCACGATTCTGGGAAAAGGGCCATACCAGCGCCGGTACACCGGCCGCCAGGACGTTCATGCAGGTGTTGTATCCCGCCATGCTGACCGACAGGTCGGCCGCAGCCAGGTATGATAAAAAATCAGGGGTAAAACGCGCCACCTGAACCCTTTCGTCCGAATATCCTTCAATCCGTCCGAATTTTTTTGGACTCATCAACGGGCCGGCAAAGACCTGAAGACACCCCCTGCTAAGCGAACGCGAGCGTTTAAAAGCCTTTATCACCGCTTCCAGCAGGGCTTCTCCCACCCGGCCGCCTCCCAGGCTGGCCACGATTAAGGGCGTTGCGTCTTTAATCCCTAACCTCTTTCGAATCTTTGCCCTGGCCCCTGCCGGCGGCGCGGGCGTTACAAAACCGGTGTAAACAACCGGTATGGTAATGGCATTGACACGTGAAAAGGTCTCATCCAGTTTCAGCAGGGCCGGATCCGCGTGAACCAGAAGGGCGTTAAAGTAGCAGTTGAGAGACGCCACCACCCTGGCTTCGTAGGCCGGCGTATACTTTTTTTTATCAACCAGGATATCGCGCAGGCTGCAGACGACCCGGGCCGGTTTCAGAATACCGTACCGAATCCCTTTTAAAACAGGTTCAATCTCAAAAGAAAACGCATTGCGGCCAAAGGGATACAGTTCAATTATAAAAAGATCCGGGGCCGTTTCTTTATAAAGCTTAAAAAGCGCCCGGCGCCGTTCCTGTTTAGTCTCCAGAACGGAATTTTCATTTTCTCCGGTTAATAGGTTTTTAAATTCCTTATCCATCAGCAGGCTCGGCAGAGATACCTCCCGGATATGGCCCGGCAGGTTGATATCAATCCTGGCGCCGCCGGTAACCAGAACCACTTCATGGTCCGAAAGCGCCCGGCAGATTTCAAGGGTTCTGAAAAAATGTCCGATGCCGAGGACATGCTGGCAGTATTGGAGAATTCTCATGATTTTGGACCGGCTGATAGTGCGCGTTTGTTCTGAAAAAAAGTATCGTGCAGCACCACCTCTTTGCGGATCTTTTTCTTGTATTGGTTACATTTTGTCGCGCAATAGAGATTCATTTTCGATTCAGAGTGAACCGTAGAGAAATAGGGGCCGCTTAAGATTTCGGCCAGCGGTCGGGTCTTGAAATTTATTTGGCTTTTGTTTGTTTCAATAAGCGGGACAATGTAGCGAAACAGGCGGTTATGTTCCGTAATGTACATGCAGTGGGCAAAACAGCAGGGGTGCACGGTGCCGTCGGCGGCAATGTAGATGGAGCCGCTGTGCCAGGGTTTGCACAGGGCAGGGGCATCCTTTACGGGCTGTTTCCGGCGATAGGATGAAAATATTTCCCGTTTAATCTTAAAGCTGAACGTTTCCGGACGCCGGCAACGCTCATCATAATCCCTTGAGGATATCACATAGAACCGGGTGCAGCCGATATCCCCGGCAAGGGCTTCAGCCGCCTTTATTTGATGTTCGTTGTGTTTAAAGACGATAAATTTCCAGTAGGCTGTCCCGCCGGCAGCCGTAAACGCTTCGATGTTGCGGATGATTTTATGAAAATCCGTTCCGCGGCGGTGGATCGCGTGGGTATCGGCCAACCCGTCCACGCTGAAGACTATGCCGCCGTCATGAAAAAACGGGCCCAAGGCTTTCCACCAGGAGGCACCCTGCAGGGAGCCGTTTGTATCCCCGCCCAATTTAGCGGCGGGGTTGAGCTGCTTAACATATCCGGCAATATCTACCAGTTCAGGGTTGGCGCAAAAATCACCGAAATTTCCGGCAAAGGTAATCCGTTTAAGCTGCCGGATAAAAGCGGCCGGCAGCAATTTAAAGTCCGAAAGCGTAATGAGCTGTCCGCCATAGGGCCGCACCTTTTGCTGCCGGCTGCAGAAGGGGCATTTGCCGATGCATTTAGAGGACACTTCGATGTTTAAGGCCTTTATGTCTTCGATCTGTAGCACGGTGCAGGTCCTTTTTAGTTTTCTCCCGCAGAGACGCTGAGCCGCAGGTGTCATAATTCTTTCGGGCTGTTATCCCGACTTTCATTAGCGCTTTGCCGGCGCTAAGCAGATAGTACCATCAGCGATTACTATCGGTGTCATTTTATCAGTCATTCCCTGCGCGAAACCATTTATTTAAACGGACAATTTATATTTAATCACTGTTGCCCTAAATTACAAACCGGATTGTATGATCATTCCAAGTTTAGGGCGTTTATTTTTTCCAAATGCAGCTCCTGCCTGCTGTAAACCAGCAGATGAAGGTGCCACGGATGCATCCGGTGAGGTTCATTGCGAAGAATTTGATGACTGTTAAAGCGGTAGAGGAGGCCTTTGATTACACCTTCATGGGTGATTACCAAAATTTGTTCACCGGGCCATTTTCCGATGGCTTCAAGCAAAACCTGGCGGCTTCTTTGCCAGACCGTTTCAAGAACCTCCCCGCCGGGAGGGCAGAATCTCCATCCGTTGGCTTCCTGCTCCGCCAGCAGCCGGGGGCTTTCCTGCCGGAGCTGGGCCATTGTCTTTCCGCTCCAGAGGCCCCAGTCCATTTCCCGCAGCCCGGGTTCCGTATGGATGGGGATCCCGAGCGTCTCATTGATGAGTTCGGCGGTTTTCAGGGCGCGGCCGATGTCGCTGGATAGTATCCGGTCCCAGCCAAATGGTTCTAAAATGTTCCCCCATTTTCCGGCCTGTTTTTCACCCTCCGGTGCAACCGGCGAATCCTTCTGTCCCTGAATCCGTTTTTGAAGATTCCATTCGGTCCTGGCATGGCGGAGTAGGCCGAAGCGGGTCAATGCATTATGATTAACATTTAACATCTGGACTTTGCATAAAAATTGGTGAAAAGCTATTTTGTTTCAGCATAGAAAACCTATTTCTCCCCCGCCGAATGGCGGGATTTTCAAAGGGCCGGGTCAGAGTTTAGCTACGCAGCCTAATAAACTGAAAAGACACTAAATCCGAAGCACGAATCCCGAAATCCGAAACAATACCGAATGACCCAAATTCAAATGATCCAAACAATCGGCGTAAGTGACATTGCGAATATGCTTTTGTTTTTGTCATTAGGGCATTTGATATTTGAATTTGCCCTTCGACTCGACTCAGGGCGGTGAGCCAGCCGAACCGTTTCGAATTTCAATATTCGGATTTCGAATTTTGCCAATGGCATTTACGCAGATAATGTCCTCTGGGCTTAGACCAAAGGCGACCTCCTCTGGGGCCGGATATTTCTTTCTGAATGCCGGCTGAAAATCAACTTTAGTGGCGGTCGCAATCCCGAACGATGGCTTCGAGGACTTCCGCAACCTTGCCATAATTGGTATCCAGATCATGGTTTTCACGTATGTAAGACCGGGCTGTTTCGCCCATCTGCCGGCGAAGCGCCTTATCCGTCAACAGCTTTTCAATGGCGCCGGCAAATTGGTCAAAATCATACATGGGTACGAGCACGCCGGTTTCCCGGTCCCGGACGACTTCGGGAATCCCGCCGTTTCTAAACGCAATGATTGGGATGCCGCAGGACTGGGCTTCCAGAAAAACCATACCCAGGGACTCCCGGATGCCGGGGAATACGAAGATATCCCCGGCGCTGTAAAAACGGTACATGTGCTCCCGGGGGATCTTTCCCAGAAAGCTAAACTTTCCCGGGAGGTGTTCGGACGCCAGCCGGTAAAGTTGTTCTTTTTCGACCCCGTCGCCGGCAATAACCAGTTGAAAACGCGTTCCCTGCCGGAAAAGCTTACCGCAGGCACGGATAACCCAGCTTAACCCTTCGGTTTTAACCCCGGGGCGGAACATGGCGGCCGTCAATACAACCGGATCATCACCGGCTTTCCATTGCTGCCGCAGCTCAGACCGGGCGTTCCCGTCAAAAGAGAATGCCCTGGGATAAATCCCGGGGGCCACATAGCTGATAACCTCTTGGGGCAGCAGACGGCCGAGATTCAGAAGGTCCGCCCGGCGGTTGCTGAAAACGTGGCGGGCGGCGCATAGGGATTTTTTGTTCAGCAGGTATCCCGGCAGGGTTTTTATTTTTTTTCTTCGCTTGGTGCTGAAGGCGCCCTGGAAAATAACATAGGGGATGTCCTGTCGCTTTGAAATCGGAGGCCCCAGCAGGTCGGGGGCTTTGTAGTAAGCATGATAGGTGAGCCAGATATCCGGTGTAAACTGCCGGACCCGGCCAGCCGCCCGGAAGGCTTCGCGCAAAAGCTCCGGCCAGCGCCAGGGGGTCCAATAAATCCAGCGGACGCGGCAGTCGCTGGCAATCATCAGTTGATGCCCGCGGTTTTGTAAATATTCGAACAGACCCGTCCCGATTACCAGGTCACCGGAGGGATGGACATGGCCCAGGGGTTTAAAGGGGGCATAAAAGCAGATGCGCATATTTTTCAGGGTAGCTGGTTGAGTTAAAAAATAAATTATCAGATGCTCATGGTCCGTTGCCTTGCAAGTGCTCAGGGGTTTAGGCTGAAGACTGAAGGCTGAAGGCGCTAATACGAATTAAAATGTACAAACCAGTCAATTCAAAATCTTTCGCTTTCTTCTATCGTTGTTTCAATATTTTGTATGATCACGTTTTCTTCCTAAAAGCCTTCAGTCTTCAGCCTATAATCCTACTTCGCGGAAGCGACCGGCCAGGTCTTCGATCAGGACCCGGTTGTTAAATTGTTCGACTACCCGTTTTCGGGCGGCGGGGATAATCCGGTTTCTTAAATCATCATCGGTTAAAAGCCGGTCAATGGCCCGGGCCATTTTGTCAGGTTGACCCGGCGGAACCAGCAGCCCGGTTTTGCCGTCTTCGATCAACTCGGGTATGGCGGAAACACGGGTGGCAACCACCGGAACACCCATGGCCATGCATTCCAGCAAAACATTGGGAATGCCGTCTCGATCACCGTTTTTCGCTATTTCGCATCCCAATACAAACAGATCAGCCCGGCGATAATGCGCCAGAACCACCTCATGGGGCTGGGTGCCCAGGCATTTGGCGACGCCGTTAAGTCCCAGCTCAGTGATGAGTTTTAAAATTTCCTTGCGGTCTTCACCGTCGCCGATCAGGGTGTGGCGCAGGGAAGCCCCCTGATCGCACAGCAGCTGAAGCGCTTTGTAAACCGTGGCCAATCCTTTTTTGGGGGTGATGCGCGCCACTGTAACAATGTTGTGAGGCGGGCCGGTTTTTTTCCGGGGTTCAGCATCATTGGAAAACAGTTCAAGGTCGATACCGTGATAAATGCGGTGAACCGGTGTGTCCCCTCCATGGGCAGTTTCGAGCAAAAACCGTTTGTTGTATTCGGTACAGGTGACAACAAATTTCGCCAAGGCGACCTTTTCACGGAGCTGCTCTGAATCCGATGTGTAAATGTCTTTGGCATGGGCGGTAAAACTGAAGGGAAGGTCCGCCAGCAATCCGGCAAACATGGCAACCGATGTCGGTGAATGGGCAAAATGGGCATGCAGATGCGTGACGCCGCTGTCGGGGAGAAGACGATGGACCAGATAAACCGCCTGAAACAGATGTTTGATGGTGGCAATCTTGCGATTGCGCAACAGCCGTCTTATCGCGGTATTAAGAGCGCGTTTAAATCTGTCGGGTCTTTTAAAGGCCAGCAGGAGATTGTGATACAGCAATTTCGGAAAATATAGAAACAGGCTGTGGGGCAGATAATCCACGGTTGCCCGGATCTTACCGACGCTCTGGTGGGTAAACCGCTCACGGGGCCGGCGCATTGAAAAAAGCCTCAGTTGGAAACCCTGATTCTCGAGCTGATGGATTTCATTGGATATGAAGGTTTCGGATATGCGCGGGTATCCTTTTAAAATCATGCCCAAGACGGGTTTGTCGGATGGGGCTGTGTTTGGTTTTTGTTGAAGCATAACGCTGATAATACATCAATTGAGGTAAAATTCAATTTGTCAGTTGCCGGTGGCAGGTTGTCCGTTGTCAGTGGATCGTTTTCAGTTTTTTAGATTTCATCTTTCAGCCGATACTCCATCCGTCTTTAACCCATCTTCCTGCGCGGTTACGATCTCTTCTATATCTGCTACGGACGACGGACAACAAACAACGGACATGGAACGCTTCACGCTGACCCCTCTTAAGCCTTAAGCCTTAAGCCTTCAGCCTAAATTAAAGGTACTCAACAATCTTTTGGGCCGCATTTTCCGCCCCGTCCAAATCCAGGCGGTCTTTTTGCGGCCAGGGGGTGTGAAGCAGTTTTTCAAGGGCCGCTTGCAGCCTGTCCGCTGAAACATCGGTTTCAGAGATTACAAGCATGGCCGTTCGGCCGGAAGCGGCCAGTTTGGACAGATGATCCTCCTGCTCCCGGTCGGACACATCTCTCAGCAGTACCAGGGATGGTACTTTTGCGCTGAGGATATCGGTGATACTGTTGTATCCGCCGTATATCAGGGCCGTCTTTGAGTTTAAAAGCGCGGACAGATATGCCGGGCTTAAATCCTCAACCCGGCAAAAGGACATGTCCTTAAAAGGGGTTTTATCAGAATCTGTAAAGATCCGCCAGGTGCCGTATCGATCTCCTATCTTGGCAAGCGCCTGCTGCAGGCTGGTTAACACAGATGTTGCCGCCGGGCTGTTCCAGGAGACGGCAATGGTTCCGGCATTCGGACGAGCCGCCGGTACGGCCGGTTCCGTCCGGTACAATATTTCTTTCAGGCGCGAAACATAACCGGTGGTGAACGGCTGAACCCCATACCGGTTTTCAATGGCGCGGGGCGTTTCCCGTCCCAGGACCGACGCGTCGCCGTACCAGAAGAGCGCACGATAATGCTTCTTGAAAATACGGAGCGCTTCTTGGGACCAGACATCTTCAACCCGGCCGATGATGCCCCGCAGCCCCAGAATCCAGGTTGTGTCCGGGGTCGATTCAATCGAAGGGACCAGCTCGGCCCTTTTCCCCGGGGCTTCATGGTCCACCAGGACGCAGCGGGGCCGGTATTCGGCCATAATGGCCTGAATCAGCCGCGTGCGTGACTTGACCAGATAGGAGTTTTTTAAGTTGGTCTTTCCGACGCGGGCCCGGGGTGCCCCCTTTACAATAACCTTTTCATAGGCGGGCAGCTTAATCCAGTCCAAGGGGACGGGTCCGATCAATGCGGCGGTCTGCCGGCAGCCTGAAAGAAACAAAACCTTTAATTCCGGATAAAGGCGCCTGACGGCGGCCCCCACGGCAACACCGCGGCTGGCATGTCCCAGACCGCGGCCGTCATGGGCATAAATGAGCAAATCTAATCTCGGGTCGGATTTGGCCATGTCATTCGGGGGAATTATTAAAAGCCTTGAGGCGGCTATGAATGGTCTTAAGCCCGGTCAATTCAAATTGCGCGATGGCGTCCTGGTAGATCTTAGGGTTGTCAAGAAGCGTGAATATTTTCCGGCGCAGGGCTTCCGGGGTACAGGCATGCCAGGGGATATAATCCACCAGGTTTTTGCTGTGAAGCACTTCTGCCCGAATAAGCTGTTCCTTGCGCGGGTTTTCCCGGGGGACCAGCAGCGAGGGTATTCCCGGCGTCAGAATCTCGCAGACGGTGTTGTATCCCCCCATGCTGACGACCAGGTCCGCGGCCGCCTGTATTTCTTCCATCCAGCGGTAAAAGCGGTAGATGCGGACGCCGAGTTTTCTGGCGCGGTCAAAAAGCTTCTGGCGGTCTTTCCTGGGCATGAACGGTCCGGTGATTAAAACACTTTTAAAGCGTGCGGGAGGGGATAGGGATTCAAGCATCGACAGGTAGGTGTCCATTACGGGAAACCCGTCGCCGCCGCCGCCGGTGGTGACCACCAGCAGTTTTTCGCCGTCTTTGAGCCCGTGCTGTTTGCGGATTTTCTTAACTTTCTTTTTATCCGGAAGCTGCCGGGGAATATAACCGGTAAAGTGTATTTTAGCGCTGATGGCTGCCGGGATGTCATATTCTTTGATGGGATCGTAGAAATCCTGAATGCCGTAAACCCAAATTTCGCTGTAATAGCGGGCAAGGATCTCATAGATACCCCTTTTTTTCCAGTCCTGCCGGACGGTGTCGCGATCATCCATGATATCCCGCAGCCCCAAAACGGTTTTGGTTTGCGGCAGGTGGTGCCGGAACCATTTCAGGGTGGGGAGTACCTCGTTTTTCAACCCCAGCGGCTCCTTGTCGACGATGAAAAGATTGGGCTGAAAAGTTTTGGCAGTGGCGGTGATGATATTCTTGCGAATGTCCAGCGCGGTTTTAGGATTGATTTTGATGGAAAGGGGCTGATAATCATCGTTGGTTTTTTTGATCATTCCCGGTATCCGTACGAAATCGATCTGGTCCGGAAAGGCATACCGGCCGACGATGGGCGAGCCGGTCAGTATCAGGATGTTGATATTCGACCCCCGCAAATGGGTGGCAATGGCCATGGTCCGGCGAATGTGACCGAGACCATAAGTGTCATGGGAGTACATCAGAATATTGTATGTCGGCGAGTCGGACATGATAGCTGCTATTATAATTTTTCTTGACTACGGTTCAAACCGAAACTCAGTGTGCGTTGTCCGTTGCTTGTTGTCCGTAGCTGGCTGAGTGAAATTGTCTCCGTTATATTAATTATTAAAATCCCCCCTCCGCCCCCCTTTTTCAAAGGGGGGAACGGGGGGATTTATTTGCGGAGCAGTTGCAACGGACCACTTACAGGTGTCGGTCTAATAAAAAACGCTTCTTTTTCAGGAATCTTTCAATTTGTTTTTCATCGTCGGCTTTCCGAACCCCGATCTTCCTTGCCGGATTTCCCGCCCAGATTTCATAGGGCCCTGGATTTTTGGCCAGAACAGAACCGGCCCCCAGCACGAACCCGTCCGGCAGACGGGTCGCCTGGTAGAGCACAAATGATCCGTCGTGAATCCAGACGTCGGAACCGATGTATTTGTCCTGCCAGAGGACGCCGAACTCCTCTTCTATTTCGAGGAGCGGCCGCGTTCCCAAATGGATCGTATCGTGGGTATAAATCCGGGTGCGCGGGCCGATATTGCACCACGGGCCGAGATGGATCGATCCGGTACAGTCCAGAATTGAAAACGGGCTGATGACCAGGTTGGTTTTCCTTCCCGGCGCCCGATATGCTTCAGGGGATATGGCCAGTTTTCCCTTGTGAACCTTTTTGTGCGGGTAGCGGACAGCCTTTGCAATGGCCGCCTCCAACTGCGCTTTCGACATGGTCGCGCCGTAATCTCTCATGCAGTCTTTATAATTAAACACAGCACTTTTAGTCAAGTGATTTAATTTCAGGAGGTTAAACGAGGCGCCTAAATCCACCGCCTAATATTAAGCGCGGACGTATTTTAGATTGGCGGAGACTTTTTTAACAAAAATTTCACTCC